>NZ_JAUBVD010000083.1:0-20124 GCF_036705675.1 Microcoleus sp. AT8-A3 | reverse complement strand
GCTCAAAGTAAAAGTGAAAGGGGAGGGACTTGAAGCCTCCCATGTCTATAAATGACTATACTTTTACCAGCTATGAGAAGGTACAACAACTAACGTGATCAAAAAAAGTTTAATGATCGGCATCATCGCGCTGTTGCTGTTAAGCGTGCCGCTAACGGACAATGCCTTAGCTCAAGATGCTGCTGGTACTGCTGCGGTGGTGCCAAATCCGATCGACACCGGCGATACGGCCTGGATGTTGGTTTCCTCAGCACTGGTATTGCTGATGACACCAGGGCTGGCGTTTTTCTACGGGGGACTGGTGCGATCGCGCAACGTCCTCAACACCATGATGATGAGCTTAATCATGATGGGACTGATCGGCGTCACATGGACGCTGTGGGGCTACAGTTTGGCCTTTGATGTCACCGCCAGCAACCTAAATCCTAAAGGGTTTGGGCAAGGGATCGAAAGCTTCATCGGCGGCTTCGACTGGATGTTCTTGAACAACGTCACGGCGGACACACCAGATCCGATCGGCTATGCACCGAGAATACCCCACCAAGTCTTCATGGTGTACCAGATGATGTTCGCCATCATAACTCCAGCCTTGATTTCCGGGGCGATCGTCGAACGGGTAACATTTAAAACCTATTTCTGGTTCGTGCTGCTGTGGTCTACCTTTATCTACTCTCCTTTAGCTCACTGGGTTTGGGGTAGAGGCTGGCTGGAGGCGATCGGAGTTTTAGACTTTGCCGGCGGCACAGTCGTGCACATCAGTTGCGGTGTTTCAGCAGTTGTCGCAGCTTGGGTAATCGGGCCCCGCAAAGACCACTTGAAGAAACCCCACACCCCCCACAACGTACCCTACGTCTTGTTGGGAATTGGGATGCTGTGGTTTGGCTGGTTTGGCTTCAACGGCGGTAGCGCTTTGGGAGCTGGTTCTTTAGCAACAGTGGCTTTTGTCACCACCATGATTTCTGCAGCAGTCGGCGGTTTAACTTGGACAATTGTCGAATGGGTGCTCAGAGGCAAACCGACAGCAGTGGGAATTGCTAGCGGTTTCCTCGCGGGATTGGTCGGCATCACACCTGCCGCTGGATTCGTGCTGCCAGTAGGAGCGCTTTTGATCGGATCGATCACTTCGGTTTGTTGCTTCTTTGCCATTAGCTGGCGCGCTAAGCTTGGATTTGATGACTCTTTGGATACCTACCCGCTTCACGGCGTCGGCGGAACTGTGGGCGTTATTCTGACGGGCGTATTTGCCACTAAAGCGGTTAACTTTGCCGGAAATGACGGGCTGTTTGCCGGGAATCCGGGGCAAATCGGCACCCAGTTGATAGGCGTTCTAGCTACTTACGTGTTTGCGGGTGTCGGCACTTTTGTGATCCTGAAAATTTTGGAACAGTTTATGGAACTGCGAGTGCCGTCATCTGCTGAAGACAAAGGTTTGGATATTGACTTGCACGGGGAAGAAGCTTACGGTGAGGATTTTGGCGGCGGTTTCAGTTCGTTTGAATCGAGTTCTCCTTTTGCGCCGAAGAAGATTTGAAGCTGATTATTTGAATAAGTTTGATCGTGTAGAGATGCAGGTATCTGGGTCTCTACGCTTTTTTTTAAGTTTTTTTTAACGAGTCGCGAAGGCGCGTTCATTCTTTCTTGGCTCTCAATTCAATGTGTCGATCGTATTGTAAAACTTCATTGAGTTTATAAGCAATTATAAACAATAATGGTATTCTATTGTTGTGAGTGTTGAACAAGGAATACGCATAGCCCAAAAAACGCAAGTCTCAAATGCAACTAACACAGAGGCACATCATTAAATCGACGGAACACCGTTTCGCCCAAATAGACGAACTAGCTTTCAAGTCCAAAAACCTCTACAATGCCGCCAATTACGTCATTCGTCAGAGCTTTATTTATGGATGGGGTTATGTCAGTTATAACGAAATGAACCGATTGATGAAGTCTCATGAAGCCTACAAGGCTTTGCCTGCTAAAGTAAGTCAGCAAATCTTGATGGTGCTAGACAAGAATTGGAAATCGTTTTTTGAAGCCGTTAAAGCTTACAAAGCTGACTCTTCAAGATTCACGGGTAGCCCAAAATTGCCAAAGTACAAAGATAAGACTAAAGGGCGAAACCTTCTCGTCTACACGATTCAAGCAATTAGCAGCAAACAGTTGAAGAAAGGAATCATTAAACTTTCCGGCACTGAACTTTCAATTAAAACCCAACTCAATCCCAACCAGATTTGTCAAGTTAGACTGGTTCCGAAATGTGATTCCTATGTAATTGAGGTGATTTATGATGAAGCGGAGTCCACCCTTGGCAATGCCAACTCTGTAGCTAGTATTGATTTGGGACTGGATAATTTAGTGGCGTTAACTTCAAATCAGCCGGGATTTATCCCTTTGTTGATTAACGGGCGACCATTGAAATCGATTAACCAGTTTTACAATAAGCGGAAAGCACGATTGCAATCCCAGTTAAAAGGGAATCGCAAAACTTCGCCCCGCATGAGCGCGCTTAACTCGCTGTCGCCATCAAAAAGTTGATAATTACTTGCATCATGCTAGCCGTCTAATTATTAACCTTTTGCTAACCAAGCAGATTGGGACGCTAGTAATTGGCAAGAACGCGCAGTGGAAAACAGAAATCGAGTTAGGGAAGCAAACCAATCAAAACTTTGTTAGTATTCCTCACTCTCGATTAATTGAAATGTTGGAGTACAAAGCTCGGTTGGCGGGAATCACAGTAATTGTGCAGGAAGAATCCTACACATCCCGATCCAGTTTTTTAGGTTTAGACCCAATTCCTGTTTATGGAAAAACAGAAAAAGAGCCTGTGTTTACTGGTAAACGGATTAAGCGGGGTTTGTACAAAACGTCGAGTGGTCAGCTAATTAATTCCGATGTGAATGCAGCGTACAATATTCTCAGAAAAGCAATCCCAAATGCGTTCCGCAATGGGATAGGGAGCTGCGTAGTTCGAGCCTTGCGCGGGTCGATCCGCTCAAAGTAAAAGTGAAAGGGGAGGGGCTTAGCGCCTCCCATGTCATGCAATAAATGACTATACTTTTACCAGCTATAAATAGCATATCCCCTGTCTGCTACTGAGCCAATAAGTCCGATCGCACCCCAGGCATTCTAAAATCAAAGGTAATTAACCTAGATTTCAACTCAATACCACATGGATACTAAAGCTTTTAAACGATCGCTCCAACAGTCGGAAAACTACCACCGCAAGGGTTTCGGACACGAAGCTGAGGTAGCTGGGGTAATGCAGACGGCTTATCAAAGCAGTCTGATCCAGCAAATTCGCGACAATAATTACAGACTGGAACGTGGGGCAGTCACGATCCGGCTAGCTGAGGCTTTTGGCTTTTGCTGGGGGGTGGAACGCGCTGTAGCTATTGCTTACGAGACTCGCCAGCATTTCCCAACCGAACGGATTTGGATTACTAATGAGATTATTCATAATCCGTCTGTCAATCAGCATCTCCGGGAGATGGAAGTTGGTTTTATTGCTGTTGAGAACGGGCAGAAAGATTTTTCGGTTGTCGATAGGGGCGATGTGGTAATTTTACCTGCTTTTGGAGCCAGTGTCCAAGAAATGCAGTTGCTTAATGATAATGGCTGCAAGATTGTTGATACTACTTGTCCTTGGGTTTCTAAGGTTTGGAATACTGTTGAAAAGCACAAAAAAAAGGATTACACTTCGATTATTCACGGTCAGTATAAGCATGAGGAAACTGTTGCTACGAGTTCTTTTGCTGATAAGTATTTGATTGTGCTGAATTGGCAAGAAGCTGAATATGTCAGCAATTATATCTTGCATGGGGGCGATCGCGCTGAGTTTCTTACTAAGTTTAGTAAGGCTTATTCTGCTGGTTTTGACCCGGATCTGGATTTAGAAAGGGTAGGAATTGCTAACCAAACTACTATGCTCAAAACTGAGACAGAGAATATTGGCAAGTTGTTTGAAAAAACAATGATGCGGAAGTTCGGACCGGAGAATTTGAGCGAGCATTTTCTGAGTTTTAATACTATCTGCGATGCGACTCAGGAACGGCAAGATGCTATGTTGAGTTTGGTTGAGGAAAAGTTGGATTTGATGCTGGTGATTGGGGGTTTTAATTCTTCTAATACTACGCATTTACAGGAAATTGCGATCGACAAAACTGTTCCTTCTTTTCACATTGATTGTGCGGAGCGCATTTTACCGGGAAATCGGATCGAACACAAGCCTTTGGGGGGAGATTTGGTCGTAACTGAAGGTTGGCTACCGGATGGTAAAATTGTAGTGGGCGTGACTTCGGGTGCTTCTACGCCTGATAAGGTTGTTGAAGATGCGATCGATCGCATTTTCGCGATGAAAGCGGCTGCGATTGTGTAATTATATTGTTTCGGGTGCGATTCGTTTAGCCGAGTGCGACCTGATAAGGTTGTTTAGTATGGGAAGCCCACTTCCCTACCGGATTCACACCCGCTACTCCCACGTAAAAAACTTCATTTGAAGTCCGGTCATGCCTCAAGTAAGCAGTCAACAACCCGGTACCGATCGGAGTGTGCGATTCGTTTAACCTAAAGTAAGTTAAAAAGCTTGCGAGACGGTTAGCCCAGTTGATGAGACTGGTGACAACTGGTTACATTTGAAGGTGAACCGCCATGCGGTAAGTCCTTCCCTCCAAGTGCAGGAGTGAAAGCATATCCCCTAGTTTACCGGGTGGCAACCAATAGGCTAAAGCGGGGTAGCCCTGTCAAGGTGTTCTTTATTCAGGCATTCTTGGTGAATCTTGAACGGCAACGGTCGCTGGCGACAAGCTTGGCAACCTTACGAATAAACTTAGATCGGCGACTGTTGCCGTTCTCTTCGATTTGCGGGTATCGGTATAATGGTTGAAACCTTGTAGGACTAGCATACAAGCTATTGGCTCACCCCATCTTGCAGTATTTAGGAGAAACTGCTGCCTCTATGACTGATGTGATGCAATTTCTGGGAGATAGTCCACCAAAGTTACTAGCTAATTATCAAATCAGAATCATTGATGGCAACTGTTTAGCTGCGGGGTAGTAATAAATATGTAGTGATTAGATATTTATTGGCTCAAAACATAGTTGTAATGATGGATAAAATACCAAATAGCACCAATATGGTTTTCTAACTTTTTAGAAAATGAAAGAGTTTTTCTTACGATCCGAAAAACACGTTGGCGCAAAGTATTATTAAATCTTTCAATGTGATTAGTTTTTCCACTGTCTTTCCCAACTGGCTGAGGGCGTAGCGAAGGAAAAATACAAGCATATGCAGCCCAAAAATCTGTATAGCAAACAGCACATTGTCGATATACAGAAGGTAGAGAATTCCATAATTGTTTGGCTCCTTCTTCGCTACGATCACCAATATAAAGACCAATAATTTCTCTGGTCTCTCTATCCATTGCGGCGCCACACCCATTGCTTATTTTCTTGGTAATCTACAAATGGGCACAGTTCATCACATTCAACATTCAATCTGACTTTTTTTAGGTTTAACCTTTACTCTGCGTTCGAGTGAGGCATATTTATTATTTACGTAATCCTGTAACCATTTTTGAGAAACACCCGTGCTTCTAGCTATACCAGCCAAAGAAATATTCTCCAAAAGAAGTTGATCGATTAAATCTTTTGTTGCTGAGCTAATTACCATGAAAATGTGGAATCCTCGATTCACGCGACGAGTCATCCCACACTAATCGAAGCGACAAGCGTGTGGGGATTCCCGTCTGACTAGCTAAACTCCAAGGGGTAATATATACTTGGATGCGAACCTGCTAACCTGAAATTTTTAATTTTAGATATCAAAGAACTGACTGATGGATTTAGACCAACAGATTCAAGCATTGATCGAAAAAGCTCCGCCCGACGGTTCGACGCCACAAATCTTAAAGGCGATCGCCCCGGCCCTGGTGTTAATTGCCCAACAGCTACAGCACCTTGAATACTCGATCCTGCAAGCGGTAGACCAAAGTTGGGCGATCGTGGTTTTGAGCAATCTCAAGCAACCGGGACGGGAGAAGAGGGTGATTTATGCTTGGAGCAGTATTAAAGATGCGTCGCAGGCTGCGGCTGCTGGGGGCGATCGCCTCAGACCGGTGCTTTTGCCTGTCACTCACATTTTATTTCAGATGATAGCTCTCGAAGGTCTTGACAGCATTGTTTTTTTTGAAAGTCCCGGAAATCAGGAAGTCGGGACGGAAATCCCTCGCGAGCAAGTACAGAGTTTAATTAACGTTTACTTGCAACAGTATCGATCGGCTCCACCGCCGGATCTTGCCTAAACAAATCAATTTTCTATTAATTGGTAACAGGGCATTAGGCATTGGGAATTCCCCATTACCAATTCCCCATTACCAATAAAGTGTAACTTTTTAACCTCTAATAAAGTCTACTCAAAACGTATTCAGCCAAATCAATCAAAGCTTGGCGGGACTCTGAATGGGGCAGCGCAGCTAAGTATTCGACTGCTTTCTGTGCGTGGTTTGTGGCTAGTTCTCGCGATCGCTCTATGCCTCTAGAATCTTCTACCAGTGCCAGGGCCTGCTCTAAATCTCCTTCTTGGGCAAATTCCCGTTCTATGAGAACTTCCAAGTAAGGTTTTTCTTCTAGGGCAAATAGTGCGGGTGCTGTCAGATTACCGCTTCTGAGATCCGAGCCTGCAGGTTTCCCCAAAGTTTCCGTTGAAGCGGTGAAATCTAATATATCATCTACTATTTGGAATGCCAAACCAATGTTTCGCCCGTAGTTGTACAAATCGTCTGCTATGGACGCTGAAACCTCGCTCAAACAGCCCGCTGCTTTGGAACTGTTGGCAATTAAAGACGCTGTTTTGTAATAACTTTTTTCGAGGTACGCTTCGATCGACAAGCTGGTGTCAAATCCATTTAGTCCCTGTTGAATTTCCCCCTCAGCTAAATCCATAATCACTTCTGAAAGCAGTTTGACTACTGGCAGGTTGTCGAGATTTGCCAAATGCCAGGAAGATTGAGCAAACAGAAAGTCTCCCGCCAATACTGCCACTCGGTTGTTAAACCGACTGTGAACCGTCGGCACTCCTCGCCGCAGATCCGACTCGTCCACCACGTCGTCGTGCACGAGACTAGCTGTGTGGATCATTTCCGTGATTTCAGCGAGGCGGCGGTGTTTTTCTGTGATTTCCCGATCGGGCATAGTCGCCTTGGCCATCAACAGAACGATCGCGGGTCTCACTCGTTTTCCCTTTGTGCCGAATAAGTATTCTGCAGCCGCGTACAAGATGGGATGACGGGCACCCACTAACTGTTTTAAGTTTTCTGTCAACAGTCGCAGGTCTTCTTCAACCGAGGAAAATAGGAGAGTGCTAGAGATCATGGATACGCCGACTCAAGCCGTAAAGTAACAAAATTTTACATATCATATCTTTATTTTAAGGTAATTCTCTGCAATAGAAAAGAAAAATCTAGGATATCTGCAGTTATTTGTCATCTACCACCCGATGGGAGTCACCCGTCTGCCAGAGGCGAGTAGCCGGCTGCCAGAGGGGTTGCCCCTATTGTATCGAATTGTTAAGGACCTTGCCAAAAATTCTCTAAATCCCAGAAACCCTGTGTTATTATGGGTATTAAGGATTTAAACAATTCTATACATTAAGTACAGCCAGACGGGCAGGTAGCTATTAGGTGCCTGTAAAAGTTTCGTAGAGCCAGCCTTGTTAGTCGATCGCAGCCAAAATTTCTGGTACAGATTTTTAGTTCCTCGCGGCTAAAAGTTTTCAGAAGTTAAGAGTAGCGCATCTTATGTGCACGGTAGCTCAAAGCAGCTAAAGTGGATGGTTTTAGGCTGTTTAAGCATCTGTAAAGCAGTAAATCATTGTTGATGACCGGGAACGCCTAAATGTTCCCGCAGGCTTGATATGGAAAAACAGCCTTCAGAACCAAGGCATGGTCTTGCGTGCTGACTTAATGTAGTAGGTCTTGAACTTGTCCTGCTCCTCCTCGTCCTTGACTTTTGGTTCTAATTATGATTTATCGCGATATTCCTCTAATTATTCCCATTCTGGCCGCCGGCTATGTAATGACTATTTATGTAGTGCTGATGTTGGCCCAACGCAGCGCTAAAATAACTCGATTGGGCGAGTAGTGCACTGCTGGGCAGCCGAAGTCGGCAGCAGCGCCCTCGCTTCACCCTTGAGAATTCGGAATACTCAATAATAACCCTGCCTTGAATGCTTGCGCGCAAAGGCAGGGTTATTATTTACAATTGCGGACACCCTGATTTTCTGGGCTGCTAGTTCCTGCAACACATAGCTACAGTTATCGATGTTCAATGCCAACAGCCTCTGAGGCAGGATATTATAAGTAGCAGCTTGTATCGCTCACGACAAGTTTCATGTCAGGGAAACTCTGCCAATGTTCCGAGAAAGCTATTAATTTTTTGTCAAAAACGCTGATTTTGAAGTTGTCTGCTATGAGGAAAAACTCGCAATATTCCTATTTTTCAGGACAAGAACTTACAAAAATAAAACACGAAATTTCTGAATCGAGCATCCGGCTTGCTCAACATAAGGAATCCATAAATTTGCACTGCAATTACATATTTCATCAAAGGGTGCTTAAGCTGTTGTGCATTTAATTTGTATGTTGAGGGCGGGCAGGATGCCCAACCCCTACTCCCCACAAGAGGAAAAATTTATTTTACTATGCAATTTAAATGCGGATTAGCTTAACTTGCTGAGTCAGTCAGATAGTCTCTGCCATTTATTCACAGCTTGCCAAGAAGATCATCTGGTACACAGAGAGCCACAAAAGTAATTTTTAATTTCAAAAATATTCTCGATATAACTGTATGGTAGAAAAGTAATTGCTACTATTAATAACCCCTTAAAAATTCATTAATTTTTGATTAAAAGACTACAACACCGAGTAGAAATTGTCAGAGAATCTTAAGCTACACTGCCTAAATAGTTGTGTAATCCAGACGAACTAAAACAATTTTCGATAAATCTGATGCACAATGGTTTACAAGCGATAGATAATTGCCTAATTTTAAAATTAGAGGTGAGAGAAGAAAATCAGAGCCGGCGCTCGTCAGTGGCAACTGAATTACTTGGTAATTTTGCCACGAATATGTGACCCGTTGTTTACCACAAAACCCGCCGACGAAGGCAGCGGGTTGGGACTGGAGATTGTTAAAAAAAGTGTGGAAAAACATTTGGCTAAAATAGAAGTAACATCAGTTATCGGCCAAAGGACGTGTATCGTGCCAATTCATATCGCCGTTTAGCGCGATCGCACTAAAAATCATACCAATGCGGGACTAAAATGCAACTTTAGACCGATGTCAATTCTCTATTGCTGTGAGGATACCGCGACTGTAAAATCTGAAATCTAAAATGGTATTAAGTGGCGGTTTCCCCTGCATCTATCCCCCTTGATTTGCCCATGTCACCAACAGTTTCTGATACTCAAAGCTTGCTAGAACAGGCGATCGACCCCAAACCGCCGGTGCTGCCTCCAGACACACCCTTGAAAGTCGCAATTGCTGCCATGACTCAGGCGAGTGCCAGTTGTATTTTAATCGCGTTTGAGCAGAAATTGCTCGGAATTTTTACAGAACGTGATGTTGTGAAAATAACTGCTAGCGAAATACCGCTAGCAGGGGTGGCAATTTCTGAGGTGATGACTGAAAACCCGATCGCCCTGAACCTCGATCAAGGGGGAAATATCTTCAAAGTATTGAGCATATTGCGATCGAAAAGAATCCGTCATTTACCCCTCCTAGACGAAGGTGGCAAGTTACTAGGCGCTATCACCTGCGAAAGCATCCGTCAAATCCTCAAACCGGCCGACTTGCTAAAAATGTGGCGCGCCGAAGAAATTATGACCACACAAGTAATAGTTACCTCAAGCAGCGCTTCAGTTTTAGAAGTCGTAAAACAGATGAGAACCCAGCGAAAAAGCTGCATAGTCATTTGCACTGACAGCGACAACAAAAATCAGAAACCTGTGGGCATAATTACAGAACGCGATATTGTTAAATTCCAAGCTTCGGGGCTAGATTTCGCACGTACTCCCGTCACCGCCGCGATGAGTTTTCCGCTGATACCGTTGCAGGTAAAAGCCACCTTGTGGCAGGCTCACCAGTTAATGCAGCAGCACGGCATCCGGCGCTTGGTGGTGGTGGACGAGGAAGGATATTTAGCCGGAATTGTGACTGAAATTAGCCTGCTGCAGGCCTTAGATCCGGTAGAAATGCACGCAAATGTCGAGCTTTTGCAGGAAACAGTCGCCGACAAAATTCAGGAGTTGAACAAAATGAACGAAGAATTGCAAAAAGAAGCGTTGCGGAGAACTGAAGTCGAGGAAAAATTGCGACTCTTAAATGATAATTTGGAAGAACAAATCAAACAGCGAACTTTAGAATTAATTAATGCCAACAGTCAGTTAAAAAAGGAAATACAAGACCGCACCACCGCTGAATCTGAAGTTCGCCGCCTCAACACCGAACTCGAACAGCGGGTTCTAGATCGCACAGTTCAACTAGCAGCCAGTAACGAAGAATTGCAGCAACAAATTAGCGGTAGAAAATTGCTCGAAGAAAAATTGCACTTTTCTGAAAGGAAAGTACGCGCCGTTTTTGAAGCGATGACAGACATCGTTCTCGTGCTAGATAGTCAGCGGAACATTGAAATTTTGCCAACGAATGTGGCAGCGATTTCTGAGTCTGATTTCGATATAGTCAGCTTGACTATAGAACATTTTCTTGACGATGACAACCCGGATGATTGGTGGGTCTTAGTCCAGCAAGTCTTAGAAACACAACAACCTATCAATTTTGACTACAGCTTAACATTTTGCGATCGCGCAATTTGGTTTTCTGCCTGCATTTCTCTGTTCTCAAAAGATGCAGTTATTTGGGTTGCCCGCAACATTAACGCCCGCAAAATAGCAGAGTCAGCGCTGTGCCAAAAAAATGCAGAGTTATCTCATACCTTAGAAGAACTGAAGCGGACTCAAAAAGAACTTATTCAATCAGAAAAAATGGCAGCCCTCGGACAGTTAATTGCCGGAGTTGCTCATGAAATCAATTCTCCTTTAGGGGCGATTCGCTCTTCTGTGCAGAACATCGCCGACTTCTGGACGGAACAGTTGCAGCAGTTGCCGATATTTTTTCAACAACTATCCCCGGAAAGGCGACAGGATTTCTTTGCTTTACTACACAAGTCCAGCCAAGAAACAGATACATTATCTAGTAAAGAAAAACGTCAGTTAAAAAAACTTTTGCAGGGTAAATTAGAATCAGAAAACATTGACGACGCCGCTAGTCTTGCCTGTACTTTATTAGATATCGGTATCGGCAATAATTTAGAACCTTTTTTACCTTTGTTGAAAGACAGCCAAAGTCGAAACATTGTACAAATCGCCTACCAATTTGCTACGGTACTAAAAAGTACCAAAAATATTGCTACTGCCACGGATAGGGCAGCTAAAATCGTTTTTGCTTTGAAAAGCTACTCTCGTTACGACCAGTCGGGTTCTAAAGTAATCGCTAATATTACCGACGGTATTGATACTGTTTTAACGCTTTACCAGTACCAAATCAAACACGGTGTGGAAGTAGTCAGAAACTATGGTACTAATTTGCCCTCTGTGCTATGCTATCCTGATGAACTCAGTCAAGTTTGGACAAATTTAGTTCACAATGCTTTACAAGCGATGGGTAACAAAGGCGTGTTAAAAATTGATGTCAAACACCAAGCGAATGCAATATCAGTCAGTATTACCGACAGTGGCCCCGGCATTCCCCCAGAAATTATGCCGAGAATTTTTGAGCCGTTTTTTACAACTAAACCTCCAGGGGAAGGCAGTGGGTTGGGATTAGATATAGTTCAAAAAATTCTGGAGAAACATCAAGGTGGACTGCAAGTAGAAAGCGTGCCTGGTCAAACAAAATTTACTATATCCTTGCCCATAGGAATCCCTTGATAGCAATAAAAAAAACCGGGAAATTACCCAATTTTACAATTTTAATATAAGTAAAGTTTTATGTCTAAACCAGTAATTTTGTGCGTTGACGATGAAGTTGTGGTCTTAAATAGTTTGAAAATTCAACTTAAAAAAGAATTTGGGGATGCTTACCTCTATGAAGTAGCAGAAAATGCAGATGAAGCTCTGGAAATTATGGAGGAAATTCAAAAAGAAGATGAAAGTGATATTTTAGTCATAGTATCTGACTGGTTAATGCCAGGGATTAAAGGAGATGATTTTTTGATTATGGTTCACCAAAAATATCCTAAAATTGTGAAAGTTATGCTGACCGGGCAAGCAGACGAAGTAGCAATATCACGGGTGAAAGAGCAAGCAAACTTGCACCGTTGTTTGTACAAGCCGTGGGAGCGCCAAGAATTAGTAGAAACTATAAAATCTGGTTTGACAAAAATATGAACAATAAACCTGTGATTATTTGTGTGGATGACGAACCGATAATTCTGGAAAGTTTGAAAATTGAGTTAAAAAAAACCCTGGGGGAAGAACACTTATTAGAAACCGCTGAAGGTGGCGAAGATGCTTTAGAGTTAATCGAGGAATTACTGGCAGAGGGCTGCGAAATAGTAGCAGTAATTTCCGACTATCTGATGCCGAATATCAAAGGGGACGAATTGCTGAAGCAGATTCACCGAATTTTGCCAAAGACTATCAAAATTATGCTGACGGGGCAAGCAGACTTAGAAGCCGTGGCGAATACTATTAAATATGCTAAATTGTACCGATACATATCGAAACCTTGGCAGTCGGAAGATTTGAAGTTGACGGTAAAAGAAGCGATTAACAGCTATTTTAGGGAGAAGCAATTAGCGCAACAAAATGCTCAGCTCCAAAAGCTAAATCAAGAACTGGAAACTTTAGTCGAGGAGCGGACTGCACAACTGCGCTTGTCTGAGGAAAAGTTTGCTAAAGCTTTTCGTTCTTCTCCCAACCCGATTACTATTACCAGATTTAATGACGGTCGTTATTTAGAAATTAATGAGGCTTTTTGTCAGACTATTGGTTATTCTGCTGCAGAAATTATCGATCGCACGGCGCTTGAGTTGAATCTTTGGGAAAATATACAAGCCCGCGCCGAGTTGTTTAAACTGTTAGATGAAAAACAAATTATTCTGAATTACGAATTTAATTTTCGCACTAAAACAGGGGAAGTTAGAACGGGGCTGCTGTCAGCAGAAATCATTGAAATTCATGGGGAAACCTGCGTAATTTCTGTGATTCAAGATATTAGCGATCGCAAATTAGCGGAAGAAAAACTCCGAGCTATAGCGGCTTCTTTAGCAGCAGCGCAAAGAATCGCCCGTGTCGGTAATTGGGAATGCGATTTATCGGCCAACACAACTACTTGGTCGGAAGAATTATCTCGGATTTTTGGGATCGCTCCAACCGAGCCTGCGCCAACACTAACTGAGTTTTTGCAATACGTGCATCCCGACGATCGACAAAAGTGGCAAACAACGATCGACACTGCTATTGCTAGCGGGCAATCTTACACTTTGGAATATCGAATTCTGCGCCCGGAACAGAAAATTGTTGCGGATAATTCTCCGTCACAAATAAGTGAAGCCGGCTTCATCCGCTACATCGAAGCCAGAGGAGAAGTAGTTGTCAACCAACAAGGGCAAGTGACAAAACTATTCACAACTTTGATGGACATTACTCCACGCAAGCTAGCAGAAATAGCCCTTGCAGAGAGCGAAGAAAAATACCGTCATTTAGTTGAGACTTCCCAAGATATTATCTGGTCTTGCAATGCTCAAGGACACATTACTTTTGTCAACCAAGCAGTTAAACAAATATACGGTTACGAGCCTGAAGAAATGCTCGGCTGTTCTTTTAGCGATTTCTTGGCTCCCGGAGAAATAGACTGGAAATGGGAACTTCAGCAGCGCTTGCTGACGGGAAAAACTGTGTTTCAGTACGAAAATATAGTATTAGGAAAAGACGGTAGAAAGATTGATGTAAATACCAAGGCGATCGCGCGCATGGACGCTGAAGGCAACATCATCGGCACAACAGGCACTGCTAGCGATATTACCGAACGCAAACAAGCTGAAATAGTCCTGCAAAAAGCCAAAGAAGAAGCCGACAGAGCGAACAGGGCAAAAAGCGAATTTCTCTCGAATATGAGCCACGAATTGCGAACTCCCCTCAACGCAATTCTCGGTTTCAGCCAACTGCTTGCCCGCGACCCAGACCTCGATGCAGACCAACAGCAATACTTAGGAATTATTACCCAGAGCGGGGAACATTTGCTTGTTCTGATTAACAATATTCTGCAAATGTCAAAAATTGAAGTCGGGCTGGTGACACTTAATAATAGCACCTTCGACTTACACAAAATGCTAAAAAATACTGAAAATATGCTGAAGCTGCAAGCCGAAAAAAAAGGGTTGCAGTTAATTTTTGATTGTTCACCAGCTCTCCCTCAATATATAGAAACTGACGAAAGCAAGTTGCGACAAGTCTTGATAAATGTAGTGGGAAATGCTATTAAGTTCACGGCAGAAGGTGGTGTCAACTTGAGAATCAAACATGAGTTGTTAAAAACTAAAAACGAGGGAGAGATTCAACCAATTGACAGTTGCTGTTTGCTATTTGAAGTGGAAGACACTGGTGCTGGAATTTCGGCGGAAGAAATGGAGAATTTGTTTAAACCTTTCGCGCAAACAGAGAGCGGGAAAAAAGCTCAAGAAGGAACCGGTTTGGGCTTGCCAATCAGCCAGCAGTTCGTTAAGTTAATGGGAGGGAAGATGACGGTAACAAGCACCCTCGGTCGCGGCAGCATTTTTAGATTTGATGTTAAAGTTTCGCTCCCTAATGCAGTGGAAATTCAGGTGGCTCAAACAGCTCGCCGAGTGGTGGGCCTGGAACCCGGACAGCCAGAATACCGGATTTTAGCTGTTGACGATCGCCTGGAAAGCCGCTTGCTGTTGGTTAGAATGCTGACATCCCTTGGCTTTGCGGTGCAGGAAGCTGAAAATGGGGTTCAAGCTGTGGAAATGTGGTCGAGTTGGGAACCTCATTTGATTTGGATGGATATGCGGATGCCGGTGATGGACGGTTACGAAGCTACTAAACAGATTAAAGCGCATTTGAAAGGTCAAGCAACGGTGATTATTGCTCTGACTGCAAGTGCTTTTGATGAGGAGCGATCGCTGATTTTGTCTGCTGGTTGCGATGATTTTGTAGCGAAGCCTTTTCGGGAGCAAGTGATTCTGGAAAAGATGGCTAAGTATCTGGGAGTCCGCTATGTTTACGATCGAGAAGCTTCGCTAAGTTCTGATGCTGCGGTGTCCGGCGAGGTTTCCAGGGTAAGTGAAACGGCTGATTTGGCTTTTACGCTGAATACTTCATTTTTGGAAGCTATGCCTGCGGAATGGGTTGATGAATTGTATTCTGCGGCGGATGCGGTTGATAACGAGGAGATTTTTCGGCTGTTGTTGTCGATTCCTCCTATTAATGCTAGTTTCGGCAACGCGATCGCCGATTTGGCGAATAACTTCCGGTGCGATCGGATTATCGATTTGATTGAGGAGTTTAGAAATTGTTGAAGGATGAAAGAAGAAGGGATAATAGTGGCAGGTTCAGGATTATTGATTGTGTAGGTCGATCGCCTATTTGTAAACTCGCCTGCGGGCGATCGACTAATTTACTTGTAGCCAAGCTCCACACCCTGCCAATCATCAGTCCTTCCCAATTCTTTAATCTCCAATATCTAATCTCAAATCTTAACTAGGATAAGTTCTGTAAATATAAAAGGAGTTGATTGAGGAGGGAGTGCTATAATGACTATTTAACCACTATTGATAATTCCCACAAATTTTAAATTAACAAAAAATAGCGATCGATGATCAAAAATCAAATAGAAGAAAATAAAGGCAACATATTAATTGTTGACGATACTCCAGAAAATTTGCAAGTTTTATCAGCAACGCTGTCCGATAGGGGCTACAAAGTCCGCGGCGTAATTAACGGCAAAATGGCAATCAGGGCCGCGCGCTCTGGTTGTCCCGATTTGATTTTGCTCGACATCAAAATGCCGGAAATGGACGGCTACGAAGTCTGCACCCAGCTCAAGGAAGATCCGAAGACATCCGAAATTCCTGTGATTTTTATCAGCGCTTTAGATGAAGTATTGGACAAACTAACCGCCTTTCAAGTGGGAGGGGTTGATTATGTCACAAAACCGTTTCATGTAGCAGAAGTTTTAGCGCGAATCGAACACCAACTGACTATCCAGAGATTGAAAAAACAATTGCTCGATCGCAATAAAGAACTGCAAGAAGAAATAATAGAACGCAAAAAAGCCGAAGAAGCAGCGGCCGCTGCATCGCTAGCAAAAAGTCAATTCGTTGCCAACATGAGCCACGAATTGCGGACTCCCCTGAACGCCATCCTGGGTTTTACCCAAGTCATGAGCCGCGACTCTTTGCTGGGCCACGAAAATCTCGAAAATCTCCGAATTATTAACCGCAGCGGTCAACATTTGCTGGAACTAATTAACGATGTTTTAGACTTGTCGAAAATAGAAGCAGGGATAATTGGCTTAGATCAACGCAGCTTTGACCTTTATCAACTCCTCGACACTCTCGAAGAAATGTTTCAAATTAAAGCTGAAACAAAAAAAATGCAACTGAGATTTTCCGTCGAGGCTAATGTTCCCCAATATATAAAAACTGACGAAAAAAAGCTGCGCGTTTGCTTAATTAACCTGCTGGCAAATGCCATGAAATTCACTCACGACGGGGGCCGTATTTGGCTGCGCGTGAGCGTGGAAAGCAACCAGCCACAGTCGGCAGAATCGGAAAGTCATCTTAACTATACCTTCGTCGATCCATTGTTAATTTTGTTTGAAGTTGAAGACACTGGAATTGGCATAGCAGCAGCAGAAATTGATACTTTATTTGATGCTTTTGTGCAAACACAAGCGGGGAGAAAAGCGGCTGATGGTACGGGATTGGGTTTGACAATTACTAAAAAATACGTGCAAATAATGGGGGGGGATATTTGGGTGAAAAGTGTTTTAGGTGAGGGAACCAGTTTTAAATTTAATATCCGAGTATTTGCCGCTATTTCGTCGGAAATAACAGTGGCGACATTCCAGCGTGCGATCGGACTAGAAGCAGATCAACCGATTTATCGGATTTTAGCAGTTGACGACAATCAAGAAAATCGGCTGCTGCTGGTTAAAATGTTGCAACCAATTGGTTTTGAAGTCCGAGAAGCGGAAAATGGCTACCAAGCGGTTGAACTTTGGGAAAGTTGGCAGCCTCATTTAATTTGGCTGGATACGCGAATGCCAGTAATGGACGGTTTTGAAGCTGTCCGACAAATTAGAGCCAAAGAGAAACAAACTCAGTGGCGAACTGTAATTATTGCTCTGACTGCTAGCACTTTTGAGGAAAAAAAAGGCGAAATTATCGCCGCAGGTTGCGACGATTTTGTGCGGAAACCTTTTCAAGAACAAATCCTTTTTGATAAGATGGCTTGCTACTTGGGAGTGCGCTATCTTTATCAAGAGTTGCCCCGACTCCCTGTCGGGGCTTTACGGCGTTATTGTGTGAACGAAAAACCCGATTCATTTTTCGGAGGGCTGCTGGCTCAAATGCCTCAAAGCTGGGTGAAGGAACTCCATGACGCAGCTAATGATGTTAATGAAGAGCTGGCGATTCAACTTGTCGATCGCATCTGGGAAAGTCATCCAACTTTAGCTGAGGCTTTAAAAGATTTGCTTGCCGATTACCGACTCGACAGGATAATGGATTTAACTCGATCGAGTTTAAAATAAATGGATAATAGCGAAATTAAAGTATTGGTGGTTGATGACCAACCAAGCAATCTGCGGTTCTTATCCAAACTGCTAACATCCCAGGGCTATCAAGTTTACCGAGCTATTTCCGGTCAACTGGCGTTGAATGTGGCGATCGCCCATCGCCCGGATTTAATTTTGCTCGACATTAGAATGCCGGAAATGAGCGGTTATGAAGTTTGTCGGAGACTGAAAGCGACACCTGAAACTGAACAAATTCCGGTAATTTTTTTAAGCGTATTAGATGAAATGAACGATAAATTACAAGCTTTTCGAGTAGGAGGCGCCGACTATATTACGAAACCATTTCAAGTAGAAGAAGTTTTAGCGCGCATCGACAAGCAAGTCCGCTTGCAAAAGCTGCAACAGCAATTAAAAGAACAAAATTATCAACTGCAACAGTCGCAGTCGCTGCTGGCTAGCATATTAAATAGTTCCTTAGACTGTGTGGTGGCTTATTCTGCAGTCCGCAACAGTGAGGGAAATATTGTAGATTTCCAGTGGCTGTTGATTAACCCTGCTGCTGAAAAATTTTATGGTCTGCTATTAAATGAGATAGTTGGCAAGAATTTGTTAGCCAAAGTTTCCCAAGTTAGCAATAACAGGTTATTTGATTTGTATGTTTCTGTAGTAGAAACAGGAGAAACTGTAGACCAAGAATTTTATTATGAACAGGAGGGAGATACAATTGTTTGGCTGCACATTGTGGCGGTCAAATTAAACGATGGTCTGGCAGTAACATTTCGTAACATTACCGAGCGTAAACGAGCAGAAATTGCCCTACGAGACAGCGAAGAACGCTTCCGCGCGATATTCGAGCAAGCTGCGGTCGGCATAGCTAAAACAGCGCTTTGCGGTAAATTTATGCGGGTAAATCCTGGCTTTTGTCAAATTGTCCGCTATGCACAATCTGAATTGTTACAGCAAAATTGGGAGGCAATTACTCACCCAGATGACAGAGAAGCGGACAGAGAATACCTGGGTTCGCTGTTATCTGGGAAGATTCAAACTTTTTCTGTGGAAAAGCGTTTGCTATGCAAAGATGAGGCAGTGCGCTGGGCAAATGTTACTGTGTCGGCAATGCGCGATGTCAAGGGGACGCTGCAGTATTTGATTTGTGCGATCGAGGATATTTCTGAACGCAAGCTGGTACAAGAAATGCTGCAAGCGAGTTTAGACGCTCAAACCCGCTACGCTCAAGAATTAACTCGTTCTAATGCCGAACTAGAACAGTTTGCTTATGTGGCTTCTCATGATTTGCAAGCGCCTTTGAGAACGATTGCTGGCTACGCTCAACTATTAGAAAAACGCTTTCCCAACCAACTTGATGCCCAAGGGAATAAATTTATCCGCAATATTGTTCATTCTTGCGATCGGATGCAGGCGCTCATTGATGACTTGCTGGAGTATTCGCGGGTAGGTCGCAGTCAGAAACCTTTTGAGCTCATAGATTGCAATCAGGTTTTTGAGGATGCTTGTGCTAATTTGCATTTGGCCATCCGCGAGAATCAAGCTTCAGTTACTAAGGGGAATTTGCCAAGGGTAAAAGCTGACTCTTTTCAACTGCTGCAACTGTTTCAAAATTTAATTGGTAACGCCATTAAGTACCGCAGCAGTGAGGCGCCGGTGGTGCAGGTGGACGCTTCGCATCAGGGGGATAGCTGGGTGTTTTCAGTGGAGGATAATGGTATTGGGATTGCCTCACAGTATCATCCGCGAATTTTTCAGATTTTTCAGCGCTTGCACACCCAAAAACAGTATTCGGGAACTGGTATCGGTTTAGCGATTTGTCAAAGAATTGTCGAGCGGCATGGCGGCAGCCTGTGGGTAGAATCAGAACCCAATCGAGGCTCGACTTTTTATTTTTCTATTCCTATATCAAAGTAAAGTCAATCGATTTTAGATTTTAGATTTTAGATTTTAGATTTTAGGTTTTAGGTTTTAGATTGCAGATTTTAGGTTTTAGATTGTAGATTGTAGATTGTAGATTTTAGGTTTTAGGTTTTAGATTGTAGATTGTAGATTTTAGGTTTTAGATTGTAGATTGTAGATTGTAGATTGTAGATTGTAGATTGTAGATTGTAGATTTTAGATTTTAGATTGTAGATTGTAGATTGTAGATTGTAGATTGTAGATTTTAGATTTTAGATTTTAGATTTTAGATTTTAGATTTTAGATTTTAGATTGTAGATTGTAGATTTTAGATTTTAGATTTTAGATTTTAGATTTTAGATTTTAGATTTTAGATTTTAGATTTTAGATTTTAGATTT
>NZ_JAUBVD010000128.1:0-3482 GCF_036705675.1 Microcoleus sp. AT8-A3 | reverse complement strand
ATCAGTCGGTTGAATTTCTGCAACCGTTACAGGAACCGTCTTATCTTCTAGCGTCAGGGAAATATACCACCCATCCGGTTCTCTAATAACGCTCCCCATCTTAACCTTGAAGCCCGTTGGTATTGGACGATGAAAAACCATAGGTACTTGACCTATCTTTGCGAGGCGAATGCAAATCCTATTTTGCTCATCCTTGACAATATCTAAGTTGTCTAATTGAGGATAAGTGAAGGATTTATAGTAGTGAAGCCCCTTAAACTTGGGTTGACCCCTACGATTGCCATTTTTATCGGGTGTGGTGAAATTTGAGAAGGAAGTTTCCACTCTGTTGACGACATCTTGCAAGACCTGTGAATCCAACACTTTATAATCAGGGAATAACTTTTTAGTGTTTTTGATGTCAGCCAGTTGTATCGTCTGCCACTGTACATATCCGCCTTCAATGTTCGAGAAAACGTCGCCTTTCTTAGTCAAAGGATTACCCGATTCATCCTTTTTTCTACCATCCCTAGTCTGCACTCTCGTCAAAGGAATGTTTTGATAAATCTCTTCAACAGGGACTATCGAAACAATCAAGGGACAGGCGTTGACGGGCGTTCTCGTGGCTGACCACCACCTAAATCTTTCGCCAAGTCGGTAGTTGTACTGCCGACGACATAGTTCTAGATGAGCCACAATTGTTGCCAATTGGGCTTTTGTGGGTTTGAGGCGGTATTTGTATGTTAGTTGCATGGGAAATTTCTTTTTTCGACCTACCTTAATGTACCATTTTTTCGATTTAATAGTTAGAGAAAGTACATCGAAGTTAAAGGTACTCGCAATGTCTAATTGTCGGTTTCCGTACCTACACCCGACGAGCCTTTCATCACGCGGGCGTAATTCATTCGGGGTACGGGGCGTAGCGCTCAGATGCGTCCCATCTGAATATACCGAGGGACTTCCCGGCTGGTAGTTAAAAGTTAAAAATCAAAAACTCAAAAGACTCGCTTTTAACTTTCAATCTTTAATTTTTAAATAGCCTTCAACCACACAATCTGTACCCACTGTGCGCCAAGAAACCCGCTCTAAAGTTAAAGCCTCAGTCATTGCCGAAAAGCCCAAATCTCCCACCGGAGTTGGAGCTCCTTGGCCACCGACAATTTTAGGAGCAATAAAAGCCATAATTTTTTGAACTGCACCCTCAGCAATTGCCCTCGCGGCCAAAGTGCCACCGCACTCCCAGAGTACAGAAAGAAAAGATCGATCGTACAAATAAGCCATAACATTAGTCGGTGTCAGAGGGGAGAGCTCCACAACTTCCACCCCTTTGGCGATCAAAAATTCCTGAAATTCCGGGTTAACCCCAGGCTCAGTCAGCACCAAAGTAGCCGCCACAGAGGTTTCCCACAACCAAGCCGACTTCGGCAAATCCAGAGTGCGGCTCATCACCACCCGCAGGGGATTATTCCTATCAGGCTGGTGACTCGTCAGTAGGGGATTGTCCAGACGCACCGTATTTCCCCCAACAATCACAGCATCGCAGCCGACGCGCACCCGGTGAACCTCGCTCCGAGCCTCCTCGCCTGTCACCCAAGCGCTGTGGCCGCTACTGGTAGCAATTTTACCGTCCAAAGTCATCGCATATTTCAAAATTCCCAAAGGCCGGCGGTGCAAAATCCGGTGCACAAAAGCCTCGTTGAGTTTTTGGCAAGCTTCCCCTTCCACTCCCGCCACCACTTCAATGCCAGCCTCTCGCAACCGGGCTAGCCCAGTGCCAGCTACCAAAGGATTCGGATCGACCATGCCAGCCACTACTTTTGCCACCTTGGCCTTAACTAAAGCTTCGGAACAGGGAGGAGTCCGGCCGTAGTGGTTGCAGGGTTCCAGGTTCACGTAGACAGTCGCTCCTTCGGCAAGTTCCCCCGCTTCCTGGAGCGCAAAAACTTCGGCGTGAGGTTGACCGGCACCGGGATGAAACCCTTCGCCGACAATCTTGCCGTCTCGGACAATTACAGAACCGACAAGGGGGTTGGGTGCGGTTTTGCCCAGAGCACGGCGAGCCAATTCTATGCAGCGGCGCATCATGGCTCGATCGAACTCTTGAACTTCGCTGTTTTCCAGTTGTTTTGTACCTTGCTGCTGTCCGTTAGCTAAGCTGGCGATCGCTTGAGCGTGCGCCGGAAAAGTTTCCATGAGATTTTGCTATGATATCTATCCCTGAGTGTACTGAGTTTGATGCTAATTTTGGCAGCGAACCCACAATCAATTGCGGCGGGGGCAAAATGTACGTTACCACTGAGATATTGCACCATTCTCAATTAGCCTTTATGAACAGGCTTTCCGGCCTGTTCCACAAGAAAATTTATCTTTTGTGGAACAGGCCGAAAAGCCTGTTGCTGACAAGGGTGCAAGATGTGAGTTACCAGGAGTGAAGGGCAATTTAGGGCATCTAGCCGCGGGCCCGATCGAATAGCTTTAACATTAAGAAAAAATAGCAGGTGCTTGAGAAAAGAATGAGTCAGGACATGAAGCGGGAATTTGCCAGCCGCGACGAATTAATTGCCTACGTGCGCCAACAGTTCCCCGAAGCCGCCCGGCGGGACAGCAGCGTACCCCCAACCCCAGGCGGGCGCAAAGCAGCCGAGACAGCCCTGCAACAAATTGACCCCGGCAAATACGCCTCAACCCGCAATTTCCTCAACGGTGCGGTAACGCGCTTGTCGCCCTATTTGCGCTACGGAGTTTTGAGTCTTGCCGAAGTCCGGGATGCCGTGCTGGAGAAGGTGCGGCATCCAGAAGAAGCTGTGAAACTTGTCAACGAGTTGGGTTGGCGGGATTATTGGCAGCGACTCTACGCCGAATTGGGCAACGGGATTTGGGAAGACCGGGAACCCTACAAAACTGGTTACACTGCCTCATCTTACAGCGAAACTCTGCCCCAGGATGTCGTCGAGGGCACGACTGGTTTGGTTTGCATCGACAGTTTCAGTCGCGAGTTGCGAGAAACTGGTTATTTGCACAATCACCAGCGGATGTGGACTGCCGCTTATCTCGTACACTGGCGCCGCGTGCGCTGGCAAGCCGGAGCTCGCTGGTTTTTGCAACACTTGCTAGATGGAGATCCGGCGAGCAATAATCTTTCTTGGCAGTGGGTAGCCAGCACTTTTAGTCACAAACCTTATTTTTTTAATCGGGAAAATTTGGAGCGTTACACTAAGGCGGTTTATTGTCGCGATTGTCCTCTGTATGGGCAATGCGATTTTGAGGGAACTTACGAATATTTGGAAGGGAAGTTGTTTCCTAATGGAGAAAAGGTCGATCGTAGCGGCGGTTCTAAAAGTTGGAACCGCCCTAAAAAAACTCGCAGAAATTAAAATGTCATTAGTAGACCTCTTGCAAAAATCCTTTTCCTCAATTGATGGGACGGGCTCTGGGGCCCATCCCACAAGAGTTATTTTTGCTTGTGGGATGGGCCCCAAAACCCGTCCTAATTATTTTTGCAA
>NZ_JAUBVD010000127.1:0-3496 GCF_036705675.1 Microcoleus sp. AT8-A3 | reverse complement strand
TCTACTGAATATGCTTTCATTTGTGTATTTTTTTAATCTATTCTTATTGTACCTCATAACACCCGGAAGTGCTGTAAAGGTTGACGCTGCTCGCTGCCCGGTGTCTCCTGAGTTGGGTGCATTTCCTAGTGCCTCCTGAGATAAGTCAACCCCTGACTTGCCAGCCCCAAAGCCAGACACCAGATTGAAGAAGTTGACTCGTATAGGTTGATTCCATATTACCTATAGTACCACGGAATTATGCTCGTAATGTGGGATAATAAAGAAAAAAGTCGAAAGGATAATGTTGCAAAATGCCCCCAAGCAAAGGAACGCAGCTCCACCCCAACTCTCTAGCTAATTTAAAGTTAGGCGGAGGCGAACCTCGATATGAGGAGCCAAAAAAGCAAAGGAACATTCAGGTAACATCTGCGGGGTGGGAAGGTTTTCGCGCTATTGCTAGAGAGCGCGGATTGAGTTTGAGCGAGTTGATCGAACAGATTGGCAGGCGCAAGATTACTTTGACTGACGCCGAGGAACAAAGTCGCAAACAACCCACAGCCAATCTTTCAGGTATGGGGAGGCTTTGAATAAAGACGTACATTGCCGTCGGATGAGGAACAAACACAATGGTTCAATCACCTCCAAAACTTATAACTGTTGATGAATTTATTACAAACTACGGCGACAGCGATTGCTACGAACTGATTGATGGTGAATTAACCGAAATGGAACCAACAGGGCCGCACGAACAAGTATCCGGTTTTCTGGGACGAAAACTGAATGTAGAAATTGACCGCCTGGATCTACCCTACCTTATCCCCCCTCGCTGTCTCATCAAACTATTAGGAACAGCAACAGCATTTCGCCCCGATGTGCTTGTATTAGACCAAACTCGACTAATTAATGAACCTTTGTGGCAACAAGAACCTGTAATTACATCAGGTTCCTCAATTAAACTGATTGCTGAAGTCGTTAGCACCAACTGGCAGAACGATTACGCTCGCAAAGTTGAAGATTACGCCCTGCTTGGAGTGCCTGAGTATTGGATTGTTGACTATTTGGGCATTGGTGGCAGAGAATATATTGGCAAACCCAAACAGCCGACAGTTACAATTTGTACGCTGCGAGAAGACGAGTATCAAAAACAGTTGTTTCAAAATGACGATCGGCTTATTTCATCAATCTTTCCTGACTTGCAATTAACCGCACAAAAAATCTTCGCTGCCGGCAGATATGCTGCTATGTAGCTTATATCTAGGTAACGTCGGTAGGATGGAGGAAATTCGTGCGATCACAATTGAACGGGGATTGAGTCTCAACGAGTTGAGCGAACAGATTGGCAAGGGTCGGATTCCCCTTGGCGCTCAAGAAAGTAACTAATAGCTGGGTCAGGAAAAGGAGGGTGCATTCAAAAAAACTTTCTATCAAATCGTTACCATAAGTTGTTTTGAAATAAAAGACTAATTGGCTTGTTGATTCCCCGATCGTGCTAACTAACTCTCAAAATTTGCTCAATTAGGGAGACAACTTGCTGCGGTCGATGGTCAAAGTGCTTCTTGATTTGAAATTTTAACGAATCTGCTGGCACATCTTTTTTGTTGAGTTTCACGCGAATATGCTCACTTCGTGGGAGAGTGGAATTGAGCGCTCTAATAACGGTGCGGCATTGTCGAAGAGTCAGGCTATCGACTTGAATGAAGGGTAGATTTAATGTATCGGTATCGAGTTGAATATTAGAAGCAAATTCGGCTTTAAATTGTAGCGAAGAGGTGAGGCGCTGTTCTTCTGTGGGTTCTGGAGTTGCTGCCGATTCGGTAACAGCAGGAAAGGAAGCAATTTCATTGAGAAGAGGCACAAAATCTGGGGCAAGTTCTGCTGAGAGTTTTTCAGAATGATTCATCCGCTTCGATGCTAACAGCGTAGCGAGATAGTGAACAATTAAGCCACCGTAACCAAAAATTACCACAGTTTCAATTGTGAGGGTAAGAAAATGCTGAATAGGTTCGTACATGATTATAATTTGCAAGTGGAACATCTCTCAAACGCGCTCGCGTTTAATATCAAAGCTTTTTAACAAGAACAGTTATTTAATTTATTGCAAAACGGTTTTACGCTGACTTATTAAGTAACCTACATTCTCGGATAAAACCAATTAACTATATATAACTTACGGTTTGTAACTGTGTTGCAAAGGTTTGAGATTATTCGCATTACTTGCGGAAGCTTTCCTACGCTCGATGGTAAACTCCGTCAAGGGTTCAGAATGACATAATCAAGTTATTACTCCATAAGTGCTATTAACTAAATCCTTGTGAGAATGCGATCATAAATGTCGCAAATCGAACTGGTGCGGTGGGTGGGCGGGCCAAACAAATCCTGCTTGGAGCAGGATTTTATCCCCTTTATCGGGGGTCGTCATTGATTACTTGACAAAATCATCAATCTCTTCATTATCGTCAGTTGCCTTTTTCTTATGAGAAGCTTTGACTGCCGATTCGATATAACGGAAGTGCAAGTCAATCACTGCTTGCTCAGATGAAAGCCAGTAAACGTTGCTCAAGATTTCTTCAAGCATCTCGTCAGCCGAGTAGCCTTCATATTGCTTGTTAAACCAAGTATTGAACGCTTCCCAGTCAAGAGCTTTACCTTTCTGCAACTGTCGCTGTTTGGCACGTCCCGTTAACTCGCGGGCAACGTGCAAAAACATCTCGAAGCGCTGTTCTTCAAGAGTTTCTGCAAATTGCTTTTGCATCGGAGTTGGAGCGGATTTGCGATTAGCCATGATTAACCCTCAAGCGTGTTTTTTTTCACAACTAAAGCGACGGCAGTCTGCTAATTACAATTAATTCAAAAAAATTAGTGGGTGGGTGAGTGGGTAAAATTAAATTCACAACCAAGGTCCAATTTTCCTTGATTGTGAATTTGTTGGGTCTGCTTCCCAGAGCGTCCTGATTCGGACGGTGGCGACAATCATTACCCTGAATCGCAATTCGTGGAAAAGGCCTCGATAGAGGCAAAAAAATGCTCTGCTTTTTCAGCAGAGCTTTCTAATCAAACTTTAGCAATTATTCGTCGTCTTCCTCAAATTCTTCGTCTTCGTCTAAACTAAAATCATCCTCCTCATCGTCATCATCCTCATCCTCATCCTCATCGCCTTCTTCGTCTTCGTCATCCTCATCAATTTCATCGAGTATGTCATCAATTTCATCATCTTCATCATCGAGTTCGTCGTCCTCATCGAGTTCTTCAGTATCTTCTTCTGAGGATTTAGCTAACTCGTTGCGACGCTTTAAGCTTTGAGCATTGAACTCCATTAAATCGGCAATGGCAGCTTGCGGGTTGTCAGCAATTGTATCGTAAAGTTGGCTCATCGCTAAGGCAACAACTTCGACACCATACTTGAGTTCCTCGGGCCGGCCAACTAGCTTGGGAAACACAAGACATCTCCAAAATAGTAACATTATGTGGTAAAAGAACATAAGAGACCTTTTTTTACACAGAAAGATGAGCGACA
>NZ_JAUBVD010000082.1:0-20553 GCF_036705675.1 Microcoleus sp. AT8-A3 | reverse complement strand
ATTTTAGATTTTAGATTTTAGATTTTAGATTTTAGATTTTAGATTTTAGATTTTAGATTTTAGATTTTAGATTTTAGGTTCTAGATTTTAGATTTTAGATTTTAGATTTTAGGTTTTAGATTGTAGATTTTAGATTTTAGATTTTAGATTTTAGGTTGTAGATTTTAGGTTGTAGATTTTAGATTTTAGGTTGTAGATTGTAGATTGTAGATTGTAGATTTTAGGTTTTAGATTTTAGATTTTAGAATTGAAGAAAGCGACTCCACTGATAAATCCGGGGGCAAGTGAAGAGGATTCGGAGCTTTTTTCTCGCTCCACGGATGAATCCGGGGGCTTGTCACCAAATTGCTTGATTGTCACCCGTCCTTTACTTAAGCTTTAAATATCTTTATCTTTTCTTTACAAAAATGCTTATAAAGTGTAGCATATTCACTGATGACATCGAGCTATAAATCTATCAATATAAATCTATTAGCTCTATCCTTATACAACTTATAAATCAGCGGTGCGCGCAAGACTTGTTAATTTTTTTCAACTGTATCCAGAGCATCTTGCTTTGGGATGCAGTAGTTTCCATAGTAGTTCGCGGAGAAAGATTTGTGATGTGTTTGCAGTTTGCAGGTTTTCGGACAGACTGCCAAGTGAAACAATCATGATTCGCAAACCTTTGCAAATGCAGAAAAAATGTAAATTATTGCAACACAATTTCAGTGTTCTCTGCAAGATTTACCGGATGATGGCAAGAGATTATTGGCAGGTACTCAGACACGGATCAAAGTCCAGCGACCTCACAAAAAACGTTCGGAGTGAGGCAAAGCCGTGAATTATAAAAAGAAAAGATTTACTCTTTTAATAGCCAACGATGACGAGGATACGCGCTTTTTGGTGAAGGAAGCACTGGGAGAAGTTCGATTTGAAATTACGAGCGAATTTGTGGAAAATGGAGAACAAGTTCTAGACTACTTGTACCGTCGTGGTCAATATGTTGGTAGCAGCAATTGGCATCAGCCAGACTTGATACTTTTGGATCTGAATATGCCGAGGCTGGACGGGCGAGAAACACTAAGTTTGATCAGAGCTGACCCTCATTTGCAACAAATTCCGGTTGTAATACTCACAACTTCCCACCGCAGAGGAGATATCTTGCTTTGCTACCGCTTGGGAGCCAATTCTTTCATATCCAAACCAGTAACTTTTGAAGGATTGCTGGAAGTAATGAAGACTTTATGTGAGTATTGGTTTGAGATCGTTTCACTCCCACCGGATATGTAAGCTTTAATGGAGCGCTAAATGCGTAGTTTGAGTGTATAGTGAATTTGATAAGCGGAAATATTTGCCGATCGCAAGTATCGCTATCAAAACAAAAAAGTTGCCTTCGACTCGCTCCGAACGCTATAGTTGTGTTAACACGTAACCAATGTCTGAAAATTTTGTTGGTTGAGGATGACCTCGGAGATCCGACAATGATCGAAGACCTTCTAGGGTCATTCAGCGAGTCTCTATTTCTTCTCCAAACTGTTAAGTCTCTGGAGATAGGAGTTGGGCGTCTGGAAGTAGACAAGTTTGACGCCGTACTATTAGATTTGTCACTGTCAGACAGCTTGAGGGGAAGCGAGGCGATCGCAGTTTTGAAAGGGCGATGGCCGACATTGCCAATTGTGGTGCTGACAGATATCAACGATGAAAATATAGCCCGCTCAGTATTGCGCTGGGGCGCTCAAGATTGTTTGGTAAAGGGAAGATTTCACCGAACTCTGCTGGTGCGGGCTATCCATTACGCGATCGAACGCCAGCAAATCGAAGAACAATTGCGACAGCAGGCTCTGCGACAGCGGCTGTTGGGCAAAATGATCGAACATATTCGATCGTCAATAGATCCGGCAAGCATTCTCCAAAGTACCGTCGCAGAAGTGCGCCAATTTCTCCAAACAGACCGCGTTTTAATTTATCGCTGTCAGGATTGGGTGTCTCAATTGGACGGGGAAGAGCAAAAAGGTGCGATCGTCGCAGGTGACGGTTTGCCAGAAGGTTATATTGAAAACCAAAATATTAGTGCTGCTTTGGCGGTGTCATGCTTTGTTTTAGTCGAATCCCAATCGGTACAAGCAATAGCAGATGTCAACACTGCCCCCTTGGCTGGCAGTTGCAAAGAATTGTTGACAGATTGTGAAATTGCAGCAGTTATCAGCGTACCAATTTGGCAATCAGGCGACTGGGAAACGGCAAAAGAAACACAAGAAGCCAGTGTTTGGGAAGTCGAGAACAATCAAGATGCAGCGGAAAATTATATCTGGCACCAGGCGAGTGGCAAACTGCAGGCGCAGGGTAAAAATTTGCCGGATTCGATCGCAGAAAATGGCAATAGTTTGTGGGGAATGCTGACAGCATACAATTGCAGTGGTGTCAGGGAATGGCAACAGTGGGAAATAGATTTTTTACAGCACTTGGCAAATCAAGTGGCGATCGCGATCGAACAATCTCAACTTTACCGCAAGCTAGCAATAGCCAATCAAAAATTGCAGCAACTGGCAACTACTGACGGACTGACTGGCATTGCCAATCGCCGCCAGTTCGATCGAGTTTTGAGCTTAGAGTGGCGCAGATTGGCCAGAGAGGAACTGCCGCTGTCTTTAATTATGTTTGACATCGACTTTTTTAAACTTTACAACGAGTTTTATGGGCACCTCGGCGGGGACGATTGTTTGCGCCAAGTTGCCGGGGCGATCGCCAGCGCCACCAACCGGGCTGGGGATTTGACTGCCCGCTACGGTGGCGAAGAATTTGCCCTAGTGCTGCCCAACACTAGCGCCGAAGGGGCAAACGCTGTCGCCCAAAAAATTTGCGACGGCATCGCCAGCTTGAAACTACCCCACGCGCGATCGTCGATCGGCCCCTACGTTACCCTCAGTTGCGGCATTGCGACAGCGATTCCTTCTGCCCGGGAATCTCCCAATGCCCTAATTCGCAGCGCTGACAGCGCCCTTTTTAAAGCCAAAACCGAAGGCAAAAATCGCATTTGTCACGCCAGCAGTAACTCGGAATCTTCCCCGATTGTTATGTAAAATTTGAAGGTAATTTGTAATATCGTGTTTGATTTTTCACTCACAACTCATAACTCATAACTTATATTGTTGACCTTGGCATCAGAATAATTTTTTGATATCATGTCCGTTCGATTGACCATAATATCACGGTCGGGCGGGTTTTTGAGATTGTTAATTATTAGCAGATATTGTTGGTGAACCCGCCCCTACCTGATTTCTGCTAATCGACCGGACATGATATTACTTGTTTAGGAACAGGCTTTTCGGCCTGTTCCACAAGAAAATTCCCTCTTTGTGGAACAGGCCGAAAAGCCTGTTCTTGAGAAGGGTGCCAGATGTGAGATATTGCCCATTTCCGCTTTCCAATTACCAATTGCTAATTTATTGCCCCAAATTTGAATTCCTACCAGTTAAATTCGGCCGCACTGGAATTTCAATTAAAAACTCCGCTCCCTCACCCGGTGTCGAAATACAGCTCAATCGGCCGCCGTGGCGATCGACGATAATCGAGTGAGAAATCGACAGTCCCAAACCCGTACCCTTGCCCACAGGTTTAGTCGTGAAAAATGGGTCAAACAGCCTCGATCGCACTGACTCCGGTATCCCCCCCCCGTTGTCGGCAATCGATACCGCTACGAAGCCCCCAGCCACCTGATAACTGCGAATAGCGATCGTGCTGGGATGTCGATCGCACTCCTCGATCGAACGCTGCTTGTCCCGTTCTTCCAAAGCATCGATCGCATTAATTAAAATATTCATAAATACCTGATTTAACTCGCCAGGAAAACATTCAATTTGTGGCAATACTTGGTAATCTTTAATTATCTGAATTTCTCCATGACTGCTGTGAGATTTTAACCGATTTTGCAAAATCATCAAAGTGCTATCAATTCCCTCGTGAATGTTAACCGACTTCCCCGCGGACTCGTCCAATCGGGAAAAATTACGCAACGATTTCACAATCTCGACAATTCGCTCGGTTCCTACTTGCATCGAATTAAACAATTTCGGGAAATCCTCAGCAATATAATCCAAGTCTATTTCATCAATTTTCTCCAAGACTTTGGCCGGAGGATGAGGACAGTAATGCTGGTAAACTTTAATCAATTCCAGCAAATCTAAAGTGTAATTACGAGCGGGATTGAGATTGCCGTGAATAAAGCTAACAGGGTTATTAATTTCGTGAGCAACACCAGCAACTAACTGACCCAAGCTCACCATTTTTTCATTTTGAACGAGCTGAGCTTGAGTCGTTCGGAGTTTGTTAATAGCTGCTTCTAACTCTAGCGCTTTTGAACGTTCTCGCGCTTCCGATTCCTGCAAGGCTGACTCGGCTTGTTTGCGATCGGCAATTTCACTTTGTGCTTGCTCAAACAGCATTGATTGCTGGATCGCGATCGCCAACTGCACGCTAATTTGTTTGAGACACTCGACCTCAATTTCCAGCCAGCGACGGCGGCCCGCGCACTCGTGGGCAATCAATAGCCCCCACAACTTCTCGCCTTGCAAAATCGGCACTACCAAATTAGCTCGCACCTGAAATTGACTTAATAAATTAATGTAGCACAGGGAAAGACCTGCTTTGTAAATATCATGCACAGCTAGAGGGCGACCGTCTTCGTAAGCAGAAGCAGAGCTGTCTTCAAAGCAGGAATCTTTAATAGTTATTCCTTGAATCGACTGCCAATTTTCGCCCACAGACTCGACAGTTATAAAACCGCTCCAATCGGGATTAAAGCGATAAATAACTGTCCGATCTGTTTGCAAAAAGTGCCGTACTTCAGCAACAGTGTTTGTCAAAATTTCTTCTAAATTGAGAGAAGAGCGAATGCGCTCCAGCATTTTTACCACCAGGCGTTCGCGCTTTAATTGCTGGCGCAAGATAGCCTCGGCAAGTTTGCGAGTGCTAATATCTTCAATCACAGCAATTACATAGCTAGGTTCCCCAAACCCATCCCGCACTAAAGATACAGTCATATTAGTCCAAACAAATGAACCGTCTTTGCGAATAAAGCGTTTTTCAATAGAATAATTAAAAATTTCCCCAGCTAACAGTCTGTCGCGCGACTCGACATCTGCTGCTACATCTTCGGGGTGAGAAATGTCCCCAACATTTCGCGATTTTAGCTCTAATTCTGAGTAGCAGACAATATTGCAAAACCCTTGATTTGCATTCAAAAATTGACCGTCGCGCCACACTTTGACAATGCCAATCGCCGCTTGTTCAAATACAGCTCGAAATCGCTGTTCGCTTTCTTGTAAAGCAATTTCTGCTTTTTTGCGATGGCTAATGTCCATTGCCGTGCCACACAGCCGCACCACCTGACCCAACTCATTTTTAACAGCTTTTCCTTTAGCGTTAACGTGCCTAATTTCTCCTGATGGAAAATAGATGCGGTGGTCGATGTCGTAAGCTGTTCCTTCAGTCACTGCTTTTTGTACAACTTCTGCAAACCTTTCTTTGTCATCGGCATGAATTTGCTCTAAAAGTTCTTCCATTGTCGGCGGCCGATTCAATTCTCGACCGTAAACTCGAAACAGTTCTTCCGACCAAGTAATAACTCCTGTCTCCCTATCAAATTCCCAATTGCCGATGCGGGCTATTTTTTGCGCTGCTTGCAACTGTTCGGCAATTTGTTGCAAAGATGCGATCAACTGCGTTTTTTCGGCTTCTGCTGCAACGCGGGCGCTGATATCTTTGTGAGTGCCTGTTATCCGCAGTGGCGTACCCCATTCGTCGTACTCGACTACCTTGCCCATCGCCAGAATCCACTGCCAATTGCCCGCTTTATTGAGCATCCGAAATTCAAATTCATAGATATCAGTCTCACCTTCCAAATAGGAATTTAAACATTCCATTACCTTCACTCGGTCTTCGGGATGCAGCAAAGTTTCCCAACATTTGAGGTTATTTTCAATTTCGGTTTCTGCATAGCCTAGCATTGATTTCCAATAAAAGTCGAAATAAGTTTCGCCAGTAGCTATATTCCAATCCCACAGCCCCAAAGAGCTACCGGAAACCGCCAACTGTAATCGCTCTTGACTGAGTTTTAATGCCGATTCGGTGCGTTTTATTTCTGTGAGGTCGGCAATTATGGCTATCATTCCTATCGGTTGCTTAGCGCTATCTTTAATGCAGTTAGCCCGCAAAAAAGTTTCTATAATATCGCCATTTTTACTCTTGATTTCAATTTCACTTTCCCAGGAAAAACCTTTCCGCAGCACCCTAAATAACTTTCTCAAGTCTTGAGATTTGGGGTACATTACTGCTGGGCCGCCGGCATTATTTAGTTCCTCCACTGTATAGCCGTAGCGCTGAATAAATGCTTGATTATGATAAACGGAATAACCGTCTAAATCTGCGATCGCGATCGCATCACTAGCACTGTCTACAGCTTGAGTTACTAGGCACAGAGTCAGTTCGGCTTGTTTGCGATCGGTAATATCAAAAATCGCTCTGTCGAGCCACAAAACCAGCCCTTCCAGATTGTAAGTTGGCCTACCTCTTTCCGACACCCACCGCACCGCTCCGTCATCGCGAACAATCCGGTATTCTAGATTGTACGGCTGTTTCGACTCTACTGCTGCGCTGATTTGTCGATCGACCATTTCCTTGTCTGCCTCGTGGACAATGCTCGCAAAACTTAAGCCGTTGTTGCGAATAAAATCTCCAGCAGGATACCCACTAATTACCTCAATTTCATCGCTAATAAATACCATCGTCCACTCAGCATCGTACAAGCTGCGGCAGATAGCGCCAGGGATATTCTCAACGAGCGATCGAAATCTGGCTTCGCTCTCCCGCAAAGCTGCTTCAGTCTGCTTTAAATCAGTAATATCCAGCACGATCCCTTCCCAAACTATATCCCCTTCCTGCCCTATTTTAGTCGCAAAATCAACTCGTTCCGGTCTCGAAACCCCTTGCATCCACTTAAGTTTTCCCGACGGTACAATCGCCCGCCATTCCTGCTGCCATGGCTGCATATTTGCCGCAGAAACAGCAATAGATTCTTCAAATTTTTGACAATCATCTGGATGAATAAAATCAAAAAGTAGTTGAGGATTATGCTGAATATTTTCTGGCTCCAATTCATATAAATCGATGCTCCCCGAAGAAATATAAGGGAAACTTTTTTTTCCGTCTGTTGAGAGACGAAATTGATAAATTATTCCCGGTAAATTGGCTGCAAGTTGCCGAAGTCTAGCTTCGCTTTCTTGCTGCGCTAATTGTTTGCGCCTATCCTCAGTGATATCTCGAATTATCCCGACGAGATTTTTACTGCCATCGCTATTTTCAAATACAGTTTTTTTAGTAGACAAAATGTGCTTTGCACCGCGGCCGTCCGTAAATATTTCCTCGCTCTCGTTTTCTTCCCCCGTCCTAAAAACTTGTTCGTCATTCTGCCAAAAAATCTCAGCTTCTTGTCTTGGGAAAAAGTCATAATCCGACTTGCCCAGCAGTTCCTCGCGCTCCTTGCCGAGCAGCTTGCAAAAAGCATCATTTAACAGTATCCAGCGGTGCTGTTCATCCTTGACAAAAAGTGGGTCTGCCACTGCATCGATTGTATAATTCAAAAACTTTTTACTAGCTTCTAGTTCGGAAAGTGCTAAAATTTTATCGGTAATATCATTGATAGTTCCTGTCGTCCCCTGCGCCCCGCCGTTCTCGCCCCAAAGAAAAAATTCTTGCACTTCTACCCACCGAATTTCGCCATTTTTTGTAAGATATCGAATTTGATAGCAATTGGATGTTTCTTGATTTTCGCTCAGACCTGTCAACGAATTTAAATATTGGTATTGATCCTCAGAATGAATGTAACTCAAACAGGAAGTTCCTAAGCTTTCATCAACGGTAAATCCGGTGATTTCTGTCCAAGCCGGATTGAGAAAAGTCCAATTGCCCGCCGTATTTGTTTCAAAAACAACTTCTTTGATATTGTCAACAACCTGCTGGTATTTTTCTTGACTTTTTTTCCATTCTGCTTGCCGTTTCTGGCGGGCGATCGCGCACCTGAGCGTCCGTACCAGCAGCCGGCTGTCTACCTGTCTTTTCACCAGATAATCTTGGGCGCCGGCGGCAATTAACTCGACAGCTAGTTCTTCGTCATCAGCCGCTGTCAGAATGACGATCGGAGTATTGATACCGCAATCTTGAAGTCGGAAAAAAGTATTAAATTTTGGGCTGTCAGGAAGTGAAATATCTAATAAAATTACATCAAAAATTTGCTCCCTTAAAATTTCTATCGCTTCACGAAAGCGAACTACATTGGTCACATCAATTAAGTGTCCTAGTTGGGGTTCAGACAGCAGTTCTTGAATGAACTCTGCATCTTCGGCACAATCTTCTACTAAAAGAATTTTTAAACTAAGCGTTAAAGTTGACTCAAACACAGATGTCATACCATTTTAGATTTTAGATTTTAGATTTTAGATTTGGAATGACTGATGACTGATGACTATCGCGGTTTGGCTGTTGCGTAAACTAGCATTTTTTTTACGGGTATCCTTTTGCTATTTTTTAGTAATTATAAAATCTCAGCAGCGGATGCAGCTACCTAGCTGATGATTGGGGAACTTGAAGCACACGCTTTAGAGTGCGCTGTGTGCTTGCAGACCACCCAGATTTATTTGTAGAATTGAGTTGTTCGCTGCAAGTTGTCCGCCTGGCCCCAAACCTAGTGGCCCAAAACTATTATACTCTTACCAATATTGCAACTCAACTCTATTTTAATTTACAACCTTTGGCAGGGGAATAGCAAGAGGCAAATCAAAAGAACGCGGATTAATCAGGATTGGCATTGCTGATAGCCTTTGAAAATTTAGATTTTAAATAGCCGTTTAAAGCTTGCCTAAAGTTAAAATATTTGTTTTTGGAATAGTCTTACTAAGCTAGGAGAATTACCGTTAATTTACAAAATCCGCTCTGAGATTGTGTCCGGTTAATAGCCCGCAATTAGCGCTTGTTTGTATTGAGCAATGCAAGTCCTCTCTTGAGCGAGTAACCAAGACTTGCATTCCATGCTACAAATTTAATTACAAACTTAATTATGGTTGTCTAACCCGACACAAGTTAACTCAGTTGAGTCGCTCAATTTGTCTGCGGTTTGGGCAGCACAACTGTAAACACGCTGCCTTGACCGACATTGCTGCTAATAGCAATTTCACCGTTAAAAGGTTTTAAAAGTTCAATACAAGTATAAAGTCCTAGACCAGTTCCTGTTGGTTCACCTTCCGTTTTTGCCTCGCCTTTAGGCGGCTTGGATGTGTAAAAAGGATCAAAAAGTTTTGGCAAATCTTCAGATGATATGCCGCATCCCGTATCTGCAATATCCATGTATATGTTCGAGTCGTCTTGCCGCGTCACGATAGTTATTTCTCTGCTTTTCTTTTCCCACATAGCATCCATTGCATTATTAATTAAATTATAAAATACTTGAGAAAGATAGGAATAAATCAATGGAATACTGTCAATTTCTTCGTCATAAAAGTATTTTTTTCTAATTTTATTTTTAAAATATAGGTTGCCTTCCAATAGCTGAATTTCTCGCTGCACTAAATCGTTGATATTCACCGGGTGCAAATCTTGCTTTTGCTCGTTGCGGCTTTTCATCATCAGAGTATCCATGATCTGATTGATTTTTGTGACTGCTTGAAAAATATACTTAGTATAATTAAACAGAGAGTCTTCTTGAATTTGTGTGGCTTTTGTTTCAATCAAATCGACGCTAGTCTGAATCACTTGCAGCGGACTTTTGAGGTTGTGAACCATGCCCTGAGTCAAACGTCCGATGATGGCTGTTTTTTCCTGGTTGATTAATTGCTTGGTTTTTTGTTCAACAAGTCTTTCCAGGTTTTGGTTGAGGTGGGCAAGTTCGAGGTTTTTTTCTTCGAGTTTTTTTTGCAAGCTGCGGATTGTCAAGTGGGTTTGAATCCGGCTCAAAACTTCTTCGTGCTGGAAAGGCTTAGTGATGTAGTCAACTGCTCCTGTCTGAAAGCCTTTTACTTTATCAGGCGTATCGGAAAGGGCGCTCATAAATATGATGGGAATATCTTGCGTTGACGCGTCTGCTTTCAAGCGTCGGCAAGTTTCAAAACCGTCAATTCCTGGCATCATGATATCCAAAAGAATCAAGTCGGGATGAATGTAGTCAATTTGCTCGATCGCACTTTCGCCGTCTAGAGCCACTAATACTTTAAACCCGTAATTCCTTAACAACTCGAAAAGTACGTCAAGATTTGTTTGGTTGTCATCGACAATTTGTATGATGCTTCTTTCGGAATTCTTATCGTTCATATTCAAGGGAAATATTAAAATTTTTGATTTTTGATTGGTGGTTTGTGAGTTTAAATCGGATTCAAGTGATTTTCTGCGGCTCTAGAAATCCGGTTGCTTCATAGATGCCTTTATTTGCAATCACTATTTTCTTTTGTGGGCGGGATCTGGGGTCCAACCCCTACTCGCCACAAGAAATTCAGTCTCTGTGGAACAAGCCGGGAAGCTTGTTGCTGACCATGGTGCAAGATCAGAGATTTAACTGATTTTAAGTTGTCTGTTAGTTACAGTCAATTTTAGGACAAATGTTGCTTCAAAAAATCTCGAATTTGCTTGAGCTGAAATCCTTTAGCAAGTTGGCGCAGGTGATGAACGAAAGGCACTAATCTCGGATCGGAATGTTCAAGTTTAGCAGTTTCTTCCAGAATAGCTTCAATATCGCCCATTGCAGCCAATCTTAACAACGCCAAGACTGACTCTGAGGCAGGAGACACCATCGTTGAGTCAGCAGCAGCAATCTCAGAAGATGCTTTGGCAGTTCGATATGTCCGCTTTTTGGTTTGCGATCTTTCTTCGTAAACCCATTCTAGTCTCAAATGCAGGCGCAATAATTCTAAAAGCTCATTAGTTTGAATCGGCTTGGTGATAAAATTATCGCAACCTGCAAGTATGCTCTCTTGCTTGGTAGTCTCGTAAACGTTAGCGGACAAAGCAAGGATAACCGTATCTTTTAATTCCGGCAACTGTCGCAGCCGCCTGGTAGCTTCCCAACCGTTCATTACCGGCATCAGCAAATCCATTAAAATTATATCCGGTAGAAATTCCTGTGCTTTGTGCAAACAGTCTTCGCCGTCTGTAGCTTCTGCAATTTCAAAGCCTAAATGAAAAAGCAGCCTGTGCAACATGGCGCGATTTACTTCGTGATCGTCCACGATTAGCACTTTCCGCTGGGGGCCGATAAAACCTACAAGCCGCCTTTTTTCTTGTCGGGAGGGAAGTTCCGAACACTGCGCGACTGCGGGTAAGTCTAGATCCAACCAAAATATGCTGCCTTTGCCGGAGGTACTTTGGACGCGAATTTGGCTGCCCATCATTTTGACTAATTTTTGGCTGATGGAAAGTCCCAGTCCCGTACCTTCGACGAAATTGTTATGATCGCCCACTTGATGAAAAGGCAAAAATATTTCTTCTAATTTATTCTGAGAAATGCCAATGCCGGTATCTTCGATTTGAAAGCGAATTTTAGGGGTAGGGGAACGGCCAGTATTGTCTGTTGTCACCTCGCGCGTTTCTGTTGTTCCCAGCGGCGGGTTAGACATTTGCTGCGCGTCTAAATTAGCGGTCAAATTGATTGTTTTAGGTGCAATTTCCGCTGTCCAAATCGAACTTTTGCTGTTGGTTTGATGATAATTATCGGGGAAATTTTCTGCATAACCGACTTTGAATGTAACGCTGCCGCTGTTCGTAAACTTAACGGCATTGCTGAGCAAATTAATCAAAACTTGACGCAACCTTTTTTCGTCTGCCAAAATGCCATCTGGCAGCGCTGACACCTGCTCGTAATTAAAGGCAATTCCTTTTTGAGCAGAGCGCATCTGGAACAAATCAATAATACTTTTAACAAAACTGGAAAAATGCAGGTTTGTCAGAGACAGATCCATTTTACTAGCTTCGATTTTTGAGAGGTCTAAAACATCATTAATCAGCATCAGCAGGTGGTTGCCACACTGGTGAATGTTGTTAAGACTTTCCTGTTGATCGGCGGTAAAGTTTTTATCGACTTTTAGCAGTTGAATGTATCCCAAAATCCCGTTCAAAGGCGTCCGCAATTCGTGGCTCATGTTCGCGAGAAAGTCGCTTTTAGCGCGGTTGGCGGATTCGGCGGCTTCTTTAGCTAATTGCAGGGCGGCTTCTGCAAGTTTGCGATCGGCAATTTCGGTTTGTGCTTGTTCAAATAGCATCGATTGCTGAATGGCGATCGCCAACTGCACCCCCAATTGTTTTAGGCACTCTCCCTCCAATTGTTGCCAGGGACGCGGGCCCGTGCAGTGGTGGGCAATTAACAGCCCCCACAAGTTTTCGCCTTGCAAAATCGGCACTACCAGATTCGCTCTCACGTCTAGCCGAGTCAACAAACCCAAGTGGCAGTCGGCTAGGCCCGCATTGTGAACATCTTCTATGGCTCTAATTCTACCGTCTTGGTAAAGATGAACGTAGGCTGCCCCGAAACAGGGGTCATAAATTTCCATTCCTACAATTGGTCGAACATTTTCGGCAACCGACTCAACAGCGATAAACCCGCTCCAATCAGGATTGAATTGATAAATAATAGTGCGGTCTACTTGCAAAAAATGACGCACTTCTTCGACACTTTTGGTTAAAATTTCTTCAAGATTTAGAGAATATCTAATGCGTTCCAACATGGCTACTGCCAACTGTTCGCGCTTTAATTTTTGTCGCAAAATTAATTCCGATTCTTTGCGTTTTGTGATATCAGTAATTACTGCAATCAAGCCGATTGAATTACTATGAATATCTTGAATACTGTCGGCTCGCACCAGAGCAGTTACTGCTTCGTTGCTCTTAGTTTGCAGTGCAACTTCGCCACACCAAGAGCGACCTTTGCGAAGGCTTTTATAGATTTGTTTGTAATTTTTATGCCGGACATACAGCGCGGTCATATCGCCAAGATTATTGAGTTCTTCCACTGTGTAGCCGTAGCGCTGAATAAAGGCTTGATTGTGATAAATAGACCGCCCTTTCAAGTCGGCGATCACGATCGCATCGCTGGTACTTTCGACGGCTTGAGTGACCTGCAGTAAAGCTAATTCTGCTGCTTTGCGATCGCTAATATCCGTCATCGAACCCACCATCCGCAGAGGGTTTCCGGCTTCGTCCCACACTGCTTGAGCGCGGGCGAGCACCCACTTATAGCTACCGTCTTTGCACTGCAAGCGGTATTCGGCGGCGTAATTGGGGGTTTGCCGATCGAGATAACCTTGGATCGCTGCTTGCACTCGTGAGCGATCGTCTGGATGGATGCGATCGATCGATGCGCTGTTGGTGCTGTCGATTTCGCCGTCTGTGTAACCGATAATTTCTTGCCAGCGGGCCGAGCGAAAAGCTTCATTTGTTTGAAGATTCAGATCCCAAATTCCGTCTTGATTGCCTTTAAGAACTAACTGCCAGCGTTCTTCACTTTTACGCAATTCTTCTTCGGCTTGTTTGCGCTGAATATGATCGCCCAACTGAGTCGCTACAGCCTTGACCAACTCTACTATACGCGGTTCCATAATCGAGCGATCGCGCTTGCAGAATACTAAAACTGCCAGCACCTTTGAACTAGCGTGAATTGGCACTCCGAAACAAGCTTTCAATCCGACTGATTTCGCCATTTGCGATCGGGCAAAAAGATGATTTTTGGCTAGAGAAATATCTTCAATCCATTCTACATTTCTGGTTGACCAAATCCGTCCAGGTACTGCCACTCCGGCGGCGAATCTAATTCTTTTACTTTCGCGGCCGAACCTATCTAAATCGCGATCGCTAGCGTACCAAGTTTCGCTATGTTCCAAACAACTACCGTTAGCAGTCGGTATCCAAGCTTCCGCAAAATTCCAGCCGATCGCATTGCACAGCAACCGCAGAATTTGCGGGAGGGCGCTGTGAAAATCGGCAGACTGACTAATAGCTTGAGTTGCGGCCAGCAACAGCTTTATTTCATCTTCTGCTTGCTTGCTTTCGGTAATATCAGTTGCCGTGCCGAGAATTTGTTTTAACTTACCGTCTGCTGTTTTGGCAAATACAGTATCTCGGCTAACCATCCAGCGCCAAGAACCATCCTTGTGCCTAATTCTGTATTCAATTTCAAAGATATCCCCTTCGCTGCCTGTTTCGACTTGCTGTAAATAATCAGGCATTTTGATTAAATTTTCGGGGTGGATTAAAGTTGACATCATCCACGGCCCCATTGCCTGAATTTCCTCTACTGTATAGCCAAGAATGTGGTAGATAGAAGCGTTCCCATAGATATTTTTTTTTTCAATTAAGTCACAAACATACAAAATATTAGGAATTGCCCCAGCAATTTGCTGAGCGAATCGCTGGCTTTCCCGCAGTGCTGCTTCTGCTTGTTTTCTTTGAGAAATATCGCGAACAACGCAAATAGTTTCTCCGCCGGCTAGCATTGTCAGCGATACATCGAGAGGGACTTCCGATCCGTCGCGGCGGCATCCTACTGCTTCGGTGCTGTAAGAACCTTTCTGCACTAAAGTCGGCAGGACTTCTTGCTCGAACCTTTGCAGTTCTGCACCTTGGTAGAATATTTTCCAACTTTTACCTAAGATTTCTTCGAGAGAGTTGTAACCGTAGATATTGAGTCGTGCTGCGTTGCAATAAATCACCTCTTTGTCGGCACTGAATATGGCGATACCTTCGGAAGCAGCCGCCATTGCTGCTGCTTGCCTGTGGAGTTTTGACTCGAAACGTTTGCGATTGGTGATGTCGCGGACGATCGCGATAATTTCGTCATCCGTGCAGAAAACAATTCTCGCTTCAAAATCGTACAGTTCATCATTAACGGGCATTTGATATTCTACAACTTGAATCTCGCCAGTGGCGATCGCTTGTTGATGGCCCGACAAGATTTTGTCAGCAAAAGCAGCAGGCAATATGTCTTGTGCTTTTTTGCCGATTAGTGCTTTTTGCGGTAGGATATTATCGAAATCTTTTGCAGGTTTGAAGTCTACAAAAGTGCCGTCTGCCCGACAGCGAAATATCATGTCTGGTATCGCATTTAAAAGAGCGCGGTTGGTGGCTGCGCTCTTACGCAATTCAGCTTCAGCTTGCTTGCTAAATGTAACATCGCGAGCCACGGCATAAATCAAACCTTCTTCTGCAAACGGCGATGCAGTCCACGACAGCCATTTATAAGTACCATCTTGGCAAAGATAGCGGTTTTCTAAGCTAATAATCGGGTGGCTTTTTTTAAGTTTTTCTAATTCCGCTACAGTAATTTCTAGGTCTTCTGGATGGACTAATTCTATCAAAGGTTTGGCTAAGATTTCATCGCTGCTATAACCCAATACATTTGACCAAGCGGGGTTTAAGCGTTTGAAATAGCCGTCAAAACCTGCAATGCAAAGTAAATCCAGCGAGAGATTAAAAAATCGATCGCGGTCTTGCTGGGTTTGTTTCAATTCCGTAACATCCATCACTAAACCGTCCCAAACTATATCGCCGTTTGCTTGCTTTTCTGGCTTCGACGCGCCTTGAAGCCATTTCACTCTATCTCCCATAACTTGCCGCCACTGGTGTTGCCAAGCTTGCTGAGTCGCCGCTGAAGTTGCCATCGATCGCTGCAAGTCTGAGATGTCGTCTGGGTGAACTGTTGCAAAAGCCAAACTGGCATTTTCTTCTATTTCTTCTGGCTTTAAATTGTATATCTGCCAACTGCCAGAAGAAACGTAAGTAAAAGATGTTTTACCATCTACATAAAGCCGATATTGATAAATCATTCCCGGCACGTTGTCCGTCATTATTTGAAATCGAGCTTCGCTTTCCTGCAACGCAATTTGCTGGCGTTTGTATTCGGTCACATCTCGCATTGTTCCAACCAACATTTTAGTCCCATCGGTTTTTTTAAATACTGTTTTTTTAGTAGATATAATGCGTTCTTGACCACCGCTATCTGTAAAAATTTCTTCTGTTTCCTGAGCAAGACTTCTTTGCAATACTTGCTCGTCTTGTTGCCAAAAAAAAGCCGCTTGTGCTGGGGGAAAATAATCGTATCCTGACTGGCCAATCAGTTCCGATCGCCTTTTTCCTATCAAATTGCAAAAAGCATCGTTTACAACGATCCATTTGTGCTGCTCATCTTTGACAAAAATTGGATCGGGAGTAGAATTTATCGTGTGATTTAAAAACTCTTCTGATGCTTTTAATTGAGCTTCGTAACGGTAGCGATCGCTCACGTCCAAGACTACTTTAATCAGGCGGTCTATCGAGCCGTCTAGGGCGCGGATACAGCGAAGGTAAACTCTAGTATAAACGGTTTTTCCATCTTTTCTGCGCCATCTTTGGTCTAAAACATAGCCTTCACTCTGCCCTGCCAAAATTTTATTTAACTGCTCTAAACTAGACTGCAAGTCTTCAGGAAAAACCCACATTTCCCAATTCTCATGCCAAAAATCCTGGCGATCGTATCCCAGTAAATCGCACAAAGCATCGTTCACTTCCAACCACTCGCATTTTTCGGGTGCTGAGGGGGAAATAGGAGGAGCGAGAATGGCAATTCCGACGAGAGAATTCTCGACTACCGAGCGATATTTTTCTTCGCTTTTTCGTAAAGCTTCTTGGTTGTGCTGTCGCTCGACTGCGTAGCGAAGCGATCTAATTAACACTTCGCTGTCAATTTTTCGCTTGACTAGATAATCTTGAGCTCCGGCTTGGATTGACTGCAGGGCAAGCTCTTCATCGTTGCGGGCAGTCAGTACGACAATCGGAGTATTTAGACTATATTCTTGTATTTTGACAATTGTATTTAAGTCTTGGCTGTCTGGCAGCGAAAGGTCTAGTAAAATCACATCAAAATGTTCGCTGACCAAAAGTTCCTGCGCTTTGCTCAGACGGTCCGTACAACTTACTGATAGCCTTTGGGGTTCGGCTCTACTGGCGTTTGTTTCTAATAATAATTCTTCAATCAGATCGGCTTCTGCTTGATTGTCTTCGACCAGAAGAACTTTAAAGCCGTTTCGCTTTGCGGGTGGGCTCAAAACTGATATCATATACCTTGTTTTTTGTCATAAGGCAGTTTAGCCACCTATTATAGCATATAAACAATTGTATAGCCACAAAATCCGCCGTTCCCAGTTGAAAACTATTTGGTTCAACAATTACAATGCACTCTATCTTAGATGTTGAACGGTTCTCAATAACTGGCTTTCTGGCCCATTTCAGAAAGAGTAAATTTTCTTGGGAGGGTTTCTTCTAACCAGCTCTTAAAAGGCTTATTGAAAATGATATAATATCTGATATCTATGCGATTGTGTTTTTCCTCTAAGTAGGCTAACGCAATCAGGGGTAAATTTTTTAAGGTTTTTAGAATCTCGGTGTCAGGAGGAAACTAAGCTGCATAGTATTTTTTGAGGCGATCGCCCCTGTCACCCGATTTTAGATTTTAGATTTTAGATTTAGTCCACAGATGAATCGGAGAGGTTGAACTAGAATCTCCTATTTTTGGTGACTCACGACTCCTATCGGAAAGTAAGTATCGGTTTTTGGGCGGGTTCAGCCGATCGCGCGATCGAACCCCACCGTTTCTTGCCCTTGGATTCCGCTACCAACACAATCCCAGCGATATCCCCGCACCAATGAGCGCTCAACGCCAAAAAAGCGGTGAGAACTATCTTCGTTATTCATATTTTTACCACTTCTTTTATAATACCTTACATAAACTCATTCCTGCAAATTCTTTACGTTTTGCAATCAAATCAAATATCTCCACAGGCCTTGCTATTTAGCCAAAAAGTGATAATCTTGAAGTAGAGGCAATCGAAAACTCGGTTGATACAGCCTAGGAAAAAATCAGAGAACTTTGGTAGCCAAATTACAATTCCCAATAAACTGTCCTTTGTTTACTGTGCTTTGACCGAACTGAGATGAAGTTGAGAGGAAAAAAGCCATGATCGAAAAATTAGCAATTGATCAAAAACCCGGTGTAATTCCCAAAGAAAAAGCCTTAGTATTGTTATTTGATGAAGTCGGCATCGCCGACATCCCATTAGTAGGCGGTAAAAATGCTTCTTTGGGCGAAATGATTCAACAATTAACCAGCCAAGGAGTCAGAGTTCCCAACGGATTTGCAACTACAGCATACGCTTACCGGTACTTCATCCAGTCAGCGGGTTTAGAAGCTAAATTGCGCGAAATTTTTGCCGATTTAGACGTAGAAGATATGCAGAACCTGCGACAAAAAGGCAAGCAAGCGCGGGCACTGATTCTCGACACACCATTTCCGCGAGAACTCCAAGCGGCGATCGCCGATGCTTACGAAAAATTGTGCGATCGCTACGGCGACAGTACAGACGTAGCAGTGCGTTCCTCCGCCACCGCCGAAGACTTACCAGACGCCAGTTTCGCGGGACAGCAAGAAACCTACCTCAACGTCCAAGCTTGCGCTGGCGTTCTCGAATGCTGTCACAAATGCTTTGCTTCCATATTCACCGATCGCGCGATTTCCTACCGCCAACAGCGGGGTTTCGACCACTTTGAAGTCGCCCTATCAGTCGGCGTCCAAAAAATGGTGCGATCGGACTTAGCATCCTCCGGCGTCATGTTCAGCATCGACACCGAAACCGGATTTAAAAACGCCGTATTAGTCACCGCCGCCTACGGATTAGGCGAAAACGTCGTCCAAGGAACCGTCAATCCCGACGAATACTTCGTCTTTAAACCCACCTTAAAACAAGGTTTTCGTCCGATTTTAGACAAACGACTCGGCAGCAAAACACTCAAAATGGTGTACGATATCGGTGGTTCTAAATACACCAAAAACGTCTCGGTCATCGCAGCAGAAAAAAACAAATTTGCCATCAAAGATGATGAAATTTTGCAACTAGCAAAATGGGCAGTAGTCATCGAAGAACACTACTCAAAAGTGCGCGGAACGTACACCCCGATGGACATTGAGTGGGCAAAAGACGGCAATACCGGCGAATTGTTTATTGTCCAAGCGCGACCCGAAACAGTACAATCTCAAAAGTCTGCTAAAGTTTTGCGAAACTACAAATTGCAAGGCAGCAGTGCAGTTTTGGCAAAAGGACGCGCCGTTGGCGAATCAATCGGACAAGGCAAAGCCCGCGTGATTTTAGACGTTCACAGAATTGCTGAATTTCAATCAGGAGAAGTTTTAGTTACCAACAAAACAGACCCGGATTGGGAACCAATTATGAAAAAAGCAAGTGCGATCGTCACCAATTCCGGTGGGCGTACTTGTCACGCCGCCATCATCGCCAGAGAAATGGGAATTCCCGCCATTGTCGGCACCGGCGATGCCACCCAAATCTTGAAAAACGGGCAAGAAATCACTGTTTCTTGTTCCGAAGGAGATGAAGGCAAAGTTTATTCCGGTTTGCTTCCTTTTGAAATTCAAGAAACTGCGATCGAGAATTTACCCCGCACCCGCACTCAAATTTTAATGAATGTCGGGAACCCAGAAGAAGCCTTTGGTTTATCAGCCATTCCTTGCGACGGCGTAGGCTTAGCGCGGTTGGAATTCATCATTGCCAATCACATTAAAGCACACCCGCTGGCACTGATTCACTTTGACGAATTGGTGGATGAATCAGTCAAGGAAGAAATTGCAAACCTGACAGCACTTTACCAACACAAACCCGATTTCTTCACCGACAAACTCGCCCACGGAATTGCCACAATTGCCGCCGCATTTTATCCAAATCCCGTTATCGTGCGGATGAGCGATTTCAAGAGCAACGAATATGCTAATCTTTTGGGCGGGCGGCAGTTTGAACCCAAGGAAGAAAACCCGATGATCGGGTGGCGCGGCGCCTCTCGTTATTACGACCCGAATTACCGCGAAGCTTACGCTTTGGAATGCAAAGCATTAAAGCGAGTCCGCGACGAAATGGGCTTGACAAATGTGATTCCGATGATTCCATTTTGTCGCACCCCGGATGAAGGGCGAAAAGTGTTGGCAGAGATGGCAAAACACGGTTTAGTCAAGGGCGAAAACGGCTTGCAAGTGTATGTGATGTGCGAATTGCCAAGCAATGTCATATTTGCTGACGAATTTGCCCAAGTTTTTGACGGATTCTCGATCGGCTCTAACGATTTAACTCAGCTAACATTAGGATTAGACCGGGATTCTGCTTTAGTCGCACACATTTTTGACGAACGGAATGAAGCTGTCAAGCGCATGGTAGCAATTGCCATTAAAGCCGCCAAAAAGTACGATCGCAAGATTGGAATTTGCGGTCAAGCGCCCAGCGATTATCCTGAGTTTGCTCGTTTCTTGGTTGAGTTGGGAATTGATTCGATTAGTTTGAATCCCGATTCAGTTTTGAAGACTTTGTTAGATGTTGCTAAGGTAGAAGGTGCGGGTTCGCTGATGGATTTAGCGGGGGATATTGCTAAGGTTTAACCGTTTTGGTTTTGGAAAGCAACCGGGTTTCTCAAAAAGTTTGTGGGATGGGCGTCGGGCCCGTCCAAAAAAGACGG
>NZ_JAUBVD010000081.1:0-21444 GCF_036705675.1 Microcoleus sp. AT8-A3 | reverse complement strand
CTGGTGGCTGCGGGCTTTTTCATTCGTTTATTTTACCAGCTTTTGACACTGAAGTTTTTTTGACCTGAATCCTTACGATAACTTTATGTGATGTAGATCGGCTATAGACTGTGATGCGATCCCAGGCTGGAGTTAATGCGCCTCTCCTCACAATGGTAATTCGATCGCAAAAGCGCGATATTGCGATCGTCATAAATTTTGCTGACGGCTGTGACAATCATCATAGTTGCGCCTAAATTATAGGATGTCACATACCATTCTCCCGTTGCGCTCGCCCCCTCCCAACTTGCAGCAAGGAAGGAAGTTTGAGCGCGGGTCGCGCAAATTTCTTGCCAAAGAAACACGCGTCGTGTACAATACAGAGTCTGGTATCCTCACTTACCCATAATTATTTTCATTCATCCCGTCCCCCCAGAGGGGAAGGGACTTTCAGTGCGGATACAGCCAAATCACTATATTCAGCAAAAAGCTAGAAATGCCGTAACTCATGCCCACTATTCAGCAACTCATCCGTTCAGCACGGGAACAAACGCAGAAAAAAACCAAATCGCCAGCTCTCAAGAGTTGCCCGCAGCGCCGCGGAGTTTGCACCAGAGTGTACACGACCACCCCGAAAAAACCCAACTCGGCGCTGCGGAAGGTGGCTCGGGTACGGCTGACCTCTGGTTTTGAAGTCACCGCCTACATCCCAGGGATCGGTCACAACTTGCAAGAACACTCGGTAGTAATGATCCGGGGCGGTCGGGTAAAAGATTTGCCCGGAGTTAGATACCACATCATTCGGGGTACATTAGACACCGCTGGGGTGAAAGACCGCAAGCAGGGTCGTTCCAAATACGGGGCCAAGCGTCCTAAAGAGAAAAAATAACACGGAACTCGCCCGATCGTCGGGGTTGGGAAGCAAAAATAAATCCGATCGCGCCGCTCAATTGCACGCTCGATCGTCATAAATCGAAATGTGATCCCAAAACCCCAAACTCAATCATTCAAAATCAAAAATCCCAAATAGAACTATGTCTCGCCGCACAGTTATTCAAAAACGTCCAGTTCCACCAGATCCAACCTACAACAGCCGGTTGGTAAGCATGATGGTGAGACGGATCATGCAGCACGGCAAAAAATCCGTTGCCTCCAGCATCGTCTACGACGCCCTCAAAACCATCCAAGAACGCACAGGGGCTGAACCGTTAGACTTGTTTGAAAAAGCAGTCAAAAACGCGACACCCCTGGTCGAAGTCAAAGCCCGCCGGGTAGGTGGCGCCACCTACCAAGTGCCAATGGAAGTGCGTTCCGATCGCGGTACAACCCTCGCCCTCCGCTGGCTGATCAGATTTGCCCGCGCCCGCACCGGCCGCTCGATGGCCGCCAAGCTAGCCAACGAACTGATGGATGCAGCTAACGAAACAGGGAGTGCTATTCGCAAGCGCGAAGAAACTCACAGGATGGCTGAAGCTAACAAGGCTTTTGCTCACTACCGCTACTAACTGCAACAACTGGCATGGAGAAGAGCGCGATCGTGCGGTATAAAAGCATCGGGTGAGAAATTGGAAAGTGTAATAAGTTTTGAGTGTTGAGATTGCTTCTCTTGGCGCAGTTGCGATTGGTGAAGCAAACTCAAAACTCTCAAAATCAAAATTCATGCACTCAAAATTCATGCACTCTCTGAATCCTCCATGTCGCATCCTTAATATTTTTGTAAACAAATCTTGCAAAAAATATTAAAATGTAACAATAAGCTCCAGAGACTTTTGTAAGTCACTGGGGAGTGCAAAATAGGGTTACTGTGTAGTATAATAGTATTATAACAGCAACACAAGATTAAGGAGGTAGCTGTGGCACGTACCGTCCCGCTAGAAAAAACTCGCAACATCGGCATCGCAGCCCACATAGACGCGGGCAAAACAACAACAACTGAAAGAATTCTGTTCTATTCAGGCATGGTTCACAAAATGGGTGAAGTGCACGAGGGAACAGCAGTCACTGACTGGATGGAGCAAGAGCGGGAGCGGGGAATTACGATTACTGCCGCTGCTATCACCACCAGTTGGAAAGATTACAAAATCAACATCATCGACACTCCCGGACACGTAGACTTCACGATCGAAGTCGAACGCTCGATGCGAGTGCTCGACGGAGTGATCGCAGTGTTCTGCTCGGTAGGGGGAGTGCAGCCGCAATCCGAAACAGTTTGGCGACAGGCTGATCGGTACAAAGTACCGAGGATCGTGTTCGTCAATAAAATGGATCGGATGGGGGCAAACTTCTACAAAGTCTACGGCCAAATTCGCGATCGCATGAGAGCGAACGCCGTACCCATCCAAATCCCGATCGGCAGTGAAGAAAACTTCCGGGGAATTGTAGACTTAGTGCACATGAAAGCCTATATCTACAACAACGACACGGGAACCGACATCGAGGAAGTAGAAATCCCCGATGAAGTAAAGGATCTAGCCGTAGAATACCGCACCAAGCTGATCGAGTCGGTAGCAGAAACCAACGACGCCCTCACGGAGAAATACCTCGAAGGCGAAGAGTTAACGGAAGACGAAATCCGCTTGGCCCTGCGTCATGGCACTGTCGAAGGTACGATCGTCCCCATGTTGTGCGGTTCGGCCTTCAAAAACAAAGGCGTTCAGTTGTTGTTGGATGCAGTCATCGACTATCTGCCGTCGCCCTTGGAAGTCCCTCCAATTCAAGGACTCCTACCCAACGGCGACACAGCAGAGCGGTTTGCCGACGACAACGCCCCGCTGTCAGCTCTGGCATTCAAAATCATGGCTGACCCCTACGGCCGCCTGACCTTTGTTCGCGTCTACTCCGGTATCCTCAAAAAAGGAACCTATGTCCTGAACTCCACCAAAGACAAAAAAGAGCGGGTTTCTCGCCTAATTGTACTCAAAGCGGACGATCGGATAGAAGTTGAGGAACTGCGCGCCGGAGACTTGGGAGCAGCCTTGGGTTTGAAAGACACCTTCACAGGCGACACCCTCTGCGAAGAAGGAGCGCCAGTGATTCTGGAATCTCTGTTTATACCAGAGCCAGTTATCTCGGTGGCTGTCGAACCCAAAACCAAACAAGACATGGAGAAGCTCTCCAAAGCCCTCCAGTCGCTCTCGGAAGAAGACCCCACCTTCCGAGTCAACGTTGACCCAGAAACCAACCAGACAGTCATCGCCGGCATGGGCGAACTGCACCTGGAAATCCTGGTAGACAGGATGCTGCGGGAATTCAAAGTAGAAGCGAACGTGGGTCAGCCACAAGTAGCCTACCGTGAAACCATTCGCAAATCCGTCCGCGCCGAAGGTAAATTTATCCGCCAAAGCGGCGGTAAAGGTCAGTACGGTCACGTCGTGATCGAACTAGAACCCACCGAAGTCGGAAGCGGCTTTGAATTTGTCTCCAAAATTGTTGGTGGCACTGTACCCAAAGAGTACATCGGCCCAGCAGAACAAGGGATGAAAGAAGCGTGCGAATCAGGTATTGTAGCAGGATATCCCGTGATTGACCTCAAAGCTACTATGGTAGACGGGTCTTTCCACGATGTAGACTCCTCAGAAATGGCATTTAAGATCGCCGGTTCAATGGCGATCAAAGAAGCCGTGATGAAGGCGTCTCCAGTGCTGCTAGAGCCTATGATGAAAGTAGAGGTGGAAGTTCCCGAAGATTACATCGGGAACGTCATCGGAGACCTCAACTCGCGTCGGGGTCAGATCGAAGGTCAAGAGACGGATCAGGGGATAGCCAAAGTTTCTGTAAAAGTTCCACTAGCAGAAATGTTTGGTTACGCCACCGACATCCGCTCGAAAACCCAAGGTCGAGGCATCTTCACAATGGAATTCAGCCATTACGAAGAAGTGCCGCGAAACGTGGCTGAAGCCATTATCGCTAAGAACAAAGGGAACTAATGATTTTGGATTTTAGATTTTGGATTTTGGATTGAATCCAAAGTCTAGAATCTAAAATCTCAAGTCTAAAATCGCTAAAAGAAACAAGGAACAGATCAAGAATGGCACGCGCAAAATTTGAACGGAATAAGCCCCACGTAAACATCGGCACGATCGGTCACGTTGACCACGGCAAAACAACTTTGACCGCCGCGATTACGATGACTCTCTCTGCACTAGGTCAAGCAAAGGCTAAGAACTACGCCGACATCGACGCTGCGCCTGAAGAAAAAGCACGGGGTATTACGATTAATACTGCTCACGTGGAATACGAAACCACAGGTCGGCACTATGCCCACGTAGATTGTCCCGGACACGCTGACTATGTGAAAAACATGATCACCGGTGCAGCTCAAATGGACGGCGGCATCCTAGTAGTGTCAGCAGCAGACGGCCCCATGCCTCAAACTCGCGAACACATCCTGCTAGCTAAGCAAGTTGGCGTTCCCAGCTTGGTTGTCTTCTTGAACAAAGAAGACATGGTGGATGATGCTGAACTGTTGGAATTGGTAGAACTGGAAGTTCGCGAACTTTTGAGCTCTTACGATTTTCCGGGCGATGACATCCCCATCGTCACAGGTTCGGGATTGAAAGCTCTCGAAGCGATGCTTGCTAATCCCAAGACTGTCAAGGGCGAAAATGAGTGGGTTGACAAAATCTACAAGCTGATGGAAGAAGTAGATGCTTACATCCCCACCCCAGAACGCGAAGTTGACAAGCCTTTCTTGATGGCAGTTGAAGACGTATTCTCGATTACTGGTCGGGGTACTGTCGCCACAGGCCGGATCGAACGTGGAACTATCAAAGTCGGCGAAACAGTCGAATTGGTGGGTCTTAAGGACACTCGCAGCACTACAGTGACTGGTGTAGAAATGTTCACCAAGTCTCTGGAAGAAGGTTTGGCCGGCGACAACGTTGGTCTACTGCTACGGGGGATTTTAAAGGCGGATATTGAGCGCGGAATGGTGATTGCCAAGCCGAAAAGCATCATGCCTCACACTCAGTTTGAATCTGAAGTGTACATCCTGAAGAAGGAAGAAGGCGGCCGGCACACGCCCTTTTTCTCTGGCTATCGCCCTCAATTCTACGTCCGTACCACTGACGTGACCGGCACGATCGCACAATTCACCGCTGATGACGGTAGTGAAGCAGAAATGGTGATGCCAGGTGACCGGATCAAAATGACTGTTGAGTTGATTCACCCGATCGCGATCGAACAAGGAATGCGCTTCGCTATCCGCGAAGGCGGCCGCACCGTCGGCGCCGGCGTTGTTTCCAAAATCCTCAAGTAGGACTCGCATAACAGCTTAAATAGCAGAAAAGCCGCCAAATGTCAATAGGCTTTTCTGCTATTTAGTGAGTAGTGAGTAGTTATAGGTTAGTGGCCAGTTGTTAGTAGTTATGGGTTAAATGTTCAATAACAGATAACAAATAACAAATGACTGATGACTAATGACTAATGACTAAAAATAAACTGAACCTCGAAAATTCAAGAAACAAAAATGGCAACAATTCAACAACAAAAAATTCGCATCCGCCTCAAAGCTTTCGATCGCCGAATTCTAGACGCATCCTGCGAAAAGATTGTAGATACAGCAAATCGGACAGCAGCCACAGCGATCGGCCCGATTCCCCTACCGACAAAACGACGGATTTACTGCTTGCTGCGATCGCCCCACGTAGACAAAGATTCTCGCGAACACTTTGAAACCCGCACGCACCGCCGGATTATCGACATTCACCAGCCATCGGCAAAAACAATTGACGCTTTGATGAAACTGGATTTGCCCGCCGGCGTAGATATCGAAGTCAAGCTGTAGATTGACTTATCGAAAACTTGAAAAGAAGGAACAAAGATTAAATAAATTGTTCCTTCTTTTTGTTGAAATTTCCCTAGTCATTAGTTATAGCAGAAGGAAGAAGGAAGAAGGAAGAAGGAAGAAGAAAGAAGGAAGAAGGAAGAAGGAAGAAGGAAGAAGGAAGAAGGAAGAAAATCAATCGTTTCAGCCATTAACAACGTCCTAACCGTCTTGGCAGTGGCTATATGAGTTATTAGTTATTAATCAGCAATAATTTTGGCTCCGGCACTAACTTAAATAATTATTCTTAATTAAGGGGGTATCACTACAAAAACCCTCCTTTAGCAGTCGCTATCATCGCCTTCCGCAGCACTGAGTTTAGCAAAAAGGTATATTTAACATTTTGACGAAATAACGCCTTTGTCAAGCTGCCAGCACCGGAGATAGCGAGCAGTCGATCCCGTTGCCAGCGCAAAAGCCCGATCGCTCCTGCCCCGGAATTGCCTTTAATCAGTTAAAGTAAGAAAAATAAGCGCAAGTACCGTCACTTTTGAGCGACAATGGCATCCTCTTCCTCTGTAGCAGTTCGCGAACTCCCCTTATTTCCGTTGCCGGAAGTGGTTCTATTTCCAGGTAGGCCACTCCCACTGCAAATCTTCGAGTTTCGCTATCGAATCATGATGAATACGATTCTGGAGGGCGATCGGCGTTTCGGTGTGCTCATGTGGGACCCCAACCAAAACAAAGTCTCTGCAGTTGGCTGTTGCGCCGAAGTGATTCACTGTCAGCGCCTGCCCGACGATCGCATGAAAATTATGACTCTCGGCCAGCAGCGGTTCCGAGTCCTCGACGCCGTTCGGGAAAAACCCTATTTAGTCGGTCTAGTAGAATGGATCGAAGACGCACCCCCGCAACAAGACCTCAGACCTTTGGGAAAAGATGTCGAACAACTGCTGAGAGATGTAGTTCGCCTCTCCAGCAAATTGATGGATCAGCCGATCGACCTGCCCGAAGATATTCCCAGTTTGCCTACAGAATTGTCCTACTGGGTAGCCAGCTACCTTTACGGCGCAGCGACAGAACAGCAAACTCTTTTAGAATTGCAAGATACTGCTGCGAGATTGGAACGCGAAACCGAAATTTTGACTTCTACTCGCAATCACTTGGCAGCGAGGACTGTACTTAAAGATACCCTCAAGTAGCCAATTTGCCTAGGAAAAAGCACGATCGGTTTGACCTGCATTGAAGAAATAATTACACAAAAATCATTCGATTTTCGATTTTCGATTTTCGATGGGGAATGAGTTATTGAACTAAGGGTTTGGAGATTGCCTACAGTTCCATTCTTTTTTGGAACAGGTATCTGTTTAATTCTTAACTTCAAACAGGTTCGGATAGGTTCCTTATAGCAGTAAATGCTTGTGTTAGAAAATCACGACCAACCGAAACCATACGATGCAGTTAGAGGCGGTCAACTACCACCTCCTGTGGGCGGTGTAGTGCTCGGCGGACTAGCAGGAGTTAAACATCGGCTGTCTAGTTCTGTCAAAGAACATCGAATCGCCGCCCTGAGAGAGACATTGAATTACGGCGATGCCGGCTTAAAAATAGTCATCAAGATTTGTCAAAGCGAAACAGGGCGAGTGCAGCGGGCGGCCTGCGATTTGCTTCGACAAAGGCTGAATTCGATCGCCCGCGAAAAATTACAGGCCTTTGTAGCTTCAAGTTCAGATGCAGAAGCTGAGGTAGACAGCACCGAAAAAATATTAAAGCACTCATCCGGTGCAGTCTCCGAAAAAAATTACGATCGGCAAATGTCCGAAGCACAGTTAATATTTGAGACAATTACGCAGCAAATGCAACCAAATTTGTTGCTATTAGAAGCACTGGTAGCCTCTGTTGAACGGGAAGAATTTACCACCGAACTGATGAATCTTTGGGAACTATTAATCTTAGAAATTCAGGAACCTCTCAAAGAACTGCGTCAGGCTGTTGGCAGTGCGATTTCCGCCCAACTGCGGATTCAGTGGCTGTACAATCAAGCTGAATCTCAAGCCCACCAGTGGCAGCAGCGAGCTTTGCTAGCTCTTCAGACACAGGATAAGAATTCAATCCGCCTCGCCGTGGTTCGCCAGCAGGTTCAAGTTGATCGGGCAGCAGAACTAAAAATTGACTTAGACTACCAAACTGTGCGAGTAGAAACTCTCAATCGCAACTTGCTGGCTTTGGAAAGTAAGATTGCTCAAGCTAATTCCAAGAAAGAGATCCTCAAGATGCAGCTTCATTTTGCTAAGGTACAGCAGCAAATAGACTTCACTTTCAGCCAAGTCAATAGTATATTTTTTAGTCCTTAATTGTCGGATTATTCTGTTATATATTCCGTGAGTTCAAACTTGTCTGACGCAAAAATGTATTGCCCCACTTAAATTTGCCTCATCTAGCTTAGCTCCCTCCAGATTAGCACCGCATAAAAATGCCCCGCTCAAATTAGCACCGCTCAAATCAGCACCGCTCAAATCAGCGCCCTCAAGGTTACTTTCACACAAAAAAGCGTTTCTCAAGTTTGCTCTTCTGAGACTCACTCCCCGCAGTTTAGCGTCGCTGAGATTGGCTTTTTCAAGGTTTGTCTTGTCCAAACAAGCATCTAGGAGGTTCGCCTCCATCAAGTTGGCGTTTTCCAAGTTTGCTCCGCTCAAATTAACACCAATCATTTTGGTGTCGCTCAAGTTGGCGTTTTCCAAGTTTGCTTCAATCAGGTCAGCTCCTGTTAATCTTGCGAAAGTTAGATCGGCTCCGCTTAGGTTAGCCCCATTTAGGCTGGTCATCACTAGGCAAGCATTCTTTAGCTTGGCAGCTATTAAGTTTGCCCCCCTTAAGTTCGCCAAAGCAAAATTGATTTCCTTCAGATTTGCACAGGCTAGATTAATATGAATTAGGAAAGCTTCTCGCAAAAAAGCCTCTTTCAAGTTGGTTTCATGAAAATTTCTTTCTCCGGCTGCGTATCGCTTGAGAAGTTCATCAGCATTCATCTCGCCAGCCTCCTAAGTTTTACTTAAAAATAAATTATACTACTGACAGTACATTGTAGCAACCAAATATTTTTAAAGTTTCGGTGTGATTTTTTAATTCTTCGAGTGCCGATCGAACAAATGCTTCGCAGGCGTTAGCCTCAACGTCCATAAAGAAAATATATTCTCCGAGCGATCGTTTAGTCGGTCTAGATTCAATCCGACTTAAATTAATACCGCGACTGGCAAATACTTGCAAAGGTTTTACCAGTGCTCCCGGCATATTGGCAGGTACGCTGAAAGCTAGTGAGGTATGGGTGCAATTAGACGATGAAGCATCGAGGATCAACTTAGAAGCAGATTGTGTAATGGATTTAAGGGATGAGTGATCCCCTGGTTCTACGTTGGCGATTTCTCCACCACTCCTACTGAGTACCCAAAATCGAGTGTAATTATCGGGATAATCATTAATGGGGTGAGCTAACACTGGCAAATGGTAAAGTTCAGCAGCTCTTGGCGAAGATATCGCTGCTACATTTGTATCTTCCAGATATTGCAATGCTTCCGTGGTTGAATTCGCCGGAATTAATTGGGCTGAGGGAATAAACTGCCCCAACCATACCTGACACTGAGCTAGCGCTTGCGGGTGAGAGTAAACTTTTTTAATCTCGTTAAAATTTTTAGCATTAGACACTAGGGCGTGGGAAATTGGCAAAACTAAGGCGTGTTGAATGCGGAGTTGATCGAGTCGCCACAGTGTATCTAAGGTGACAGTCACGCTGCCTTCGATCGAATTTTCGACGGGCACAACTGAATAATCAACCTGCCCTACGGCAGATGCCTCTAGCGCTTGAGAAATGGTGGAATAAGGACACAGGGTGCATTCCAAGTTAGTTTCCAGGCTCAACCAATTGACATAAGCTAGAGCCGCTGTTTCTGCATTTGTACCAACAGGGCCGAGATGTGCGATCCTCTTCGAGGGCTTCGCTAACGAAATTTTCATTTACAGGCAATTTTAGGTTACAAATGTTTGCTTTACTCTCATCAGCTAGGAAGTATGATGAAAAATTAGCGATGTCCCGAAAGCTTTTATCAGTGATTTCTCGGATGACATTGCTGGGTACACGACTTAGGACGCGACTTATGTCACCCAAAAAAAGGTGATAGTTTATTAAGATATGCTTAGGAATCCTATATTTTGATATTTTCTCATGTATACCCGCTTTAATTCTTCCCAATCCGTTGAGCTCGCCGTACCAGAGGAACGGGTTCCCATTCAACATTATCTGCGTCAGCCGAGGCGACTGGTGAACGCCCTTGTCGATCAAAGTCGCACACAACAGCTAAGCGAGGACTGTTTCCGCTTAAAAATGCGACCGTTACAATTTATGATGCTGAGCATTCAACCCACAGTAGACATGAGGGTGTGGGCCCAGTCGGATGGCACAATCAATTTGGAGTCCGTCGCCTGCGAAATTCGTGGCGTGGGTTATATAAACGATCGCTTTGCTCTCAATCTCAAAGGAAAGCTTTGTGTACACCAAAGCAGCGGGGTAGCATACTTGAGGGGAAAAGCGGATTTGGAAGTGCAAGTAGAATTACCGCCGCCGTTTTGGCTGACGCCCAAACCCATTTTAGAAGCAACGGGGAATGCTTTGCTCAAGAGCGTACTGCTGAGCGTCAAACAGCGGTTGATGCACCAGTTGCTCTTAGATTACCGCCGCTGGGCAAGCAGCGAAAGTGAACTAAGATCGATCGAGATCCCCCCTATCTTATCTTTAGAAGGCTGAAATCCTACTAAAGAAGCTGTTAATTAATGTATAGGGATATTTAGGCACAAATCAGGCAACTTACCACAGTATTACTTAGACGCTCGATTTGGACATCGGGATATTTGTCGGAACGAGCCAGCAGGGATAGATAGCTGCCGCTCAGTCAAGATCGATTTGAGTGATCCCTCCAAGTTCATCGTCTTCGATGATTCCCACGCCCCCCGGCAAAGGAGTTGACTTGTCTTTTGAAACTTCGTCCTTTTGGCGAAATTCGCGCTGCGGTGGCTTGATTATTTTGCCCGGTTGATTCATTGCGCCCACCCGAATCCTGATTTTTGGCCCAGAATTGCCCAAGCGAATTGTCATCCCGTCCACAACGGACACCTGAGCGATCGGTCTATCATCTACATAAGTGCCGTTAGCACCAAAATTAATAATTTCCCAGCCATTAGCGTGATTCCACAGTTCTACGTGGTGGCGGGAAACTACAGCGCTGTAAATAATTACATCATTGTCGTTCGATCGACCGATCCGAACCACCGGTTCTGATTCAAAACACCAACTTTGAACTGGGACAGACTGGATAGGATGTAAAAGAGTTAAGGTAATCACTGATGTTTTGACACTCCACCGCCAGACAGCAACGGGGATACTTCCAGAGAGATTTTTTGGGAGAAAACTGCAAAAAATTTGCTTTTTAAAGGCGTCGTCAGTGGACCACTATTCCCCCTATCTGCCCTAAAAGTCGAACTTTTGGCTGCTTGAGGTATTTGAAGCAACTTTTGAGGGTTAGCTTTTGGCGCAGGGGCAAATTTTTGCGGTACTCGGTAACAACCAAACACGATGTGATAAATCGGGTGAACTTCCCAGTAATGGACAGCGGTTTTAACCGCTTGATTAATTTGGTCTGTGAGGGAGCGATTCTGCCGATGGGTGAGTCGCTCAATTCTATCGGCTAAATAATCCTTTTGCCGCTGATGAACCAGAGAATTTAACTCAGACCCGCGCTGGTTGCACCGCTGATTCGAGTTCTCGGTCGGGCGAGAGTCACTGCTCAACGACTTGCTGTTTATAAAGAAAGAAGTTAACCAATTATTAATCCTGGGGTGTCTAGATAAAATACTTGTGGATTGTATCTGAGATATTGCACCATTCTCAATTACTTGTTTAGGGAGCGGGATCTTGCCTGTTTCACAAGAAAATTCACTCTTTGTGGAACAGGCAAGATGCCTGTTCTTGAGAATAGTGCAAGATGTGAGTTGTATCAAACAGCATAGGTCATTTTGAGTTGCTAACATTTTCCTTATTGATGCAATACCTTTAAAATACAATGCTTTGAGCAGCACTGGAATTTTGAGCGACAAGGCATCAATCTCTCATAGCGAAAATACCGATCGACCTTCCTCGCGCGCGGCCCCCAAATGCGCTCGGCAATTAGTCCCCCGGCGAGCGGGAAGGCCAAACTTCAGCTCAAATCTGACTCAGGCGGCTCCGGATTCGGATCTGGCGGGACAGATTCTTGCCTTTGCCGCTTCAACTCTGCAACTTTTTCTTGAGCTACATCCCTGACTTCGAGAGCTTTATCTTGGAATTTTTCCGCCAGACTTTGAGCGCCCCGCTTCACACCTGCCACATTTTTGAGAGTTCTGTCGAAATCTTCATGTAAAAACTCTGCTACCAGACCGACTTTTTTGTGCAGTCCGTCCGCGTACTGCACGGGTTCCGATACAGCAGCTTCAGAGACGATCGCCCGCTTGCTGCCGATGGTCGAAATAGCTGCCACAGGTAACAAGTAAATGTCGTCTAAAACACCGCGCCAGCCGCTCGATTTAAATAGGTAGTTGGTGACTGAACCCGTGCGGACATCAAATAGGTAGTCAACCACTGCACCTGCCTTATTTCCAGCGTCCGTGAGCACCTCAAGCCCGATCGGACAAACAGCTTGTTCCGGCTGATGAAGTTCCGGCAGTTCCGGGTTAATGGTGACAAAAACATTTTCCCCCACCGTATCTACTTGCGCCCAAGCGAACCAAGTTTTTTTGCTCCCCAAAAGTCCCGACTTGCAAGTAAAGCCGATCGCCCGTTGGGAGTGAGCATCGAGCCAAACCCGATCTACCCTGCCGACCTCTTCCGCCGTTCTGCGGTCGATGGTGCGGCGGCCCTGCAGTTCGCTGCGCCTAACAATCTGTGGTGATGTACTCATAAATAAACTCCTGAGTGCCGCCTTTGAAAAATGTCGATCGTCCAAAGAAGCCGATTTAATATTCTTCTTCCGAATAATGGCGATTATTATCTGCCTGGGTTAACTCGTCCTCTTCCCTGGAAGTGCCAACTTCTTTGTGGTCGGGAACGGGAATCGTGCTCATGTGCACGCCGGCCGAGGGAGCGTGAATTTCCTTAGCCTCCCTGGGCTTGACGCCAAGAAGTCCTAACTGGACGGAGGATTGATTCGGGCCTACGTTGATTTGAATTTTCGGCCCAGAGCGAGCCAAGTGAACGATCAGACCGTCCACAATGGGAACCTTAGCGATCGGCTTACCATCGAGGTAAGTGCCGTTGGTACCTAAATTGATCAGTTCCCAAGTTATGCCGCTGCGCCGCAATTCGATGTGGCGACGAGAAACCACAGCGCTAAAAAGAACGACGTGGTTTTCGGTCGAGCGCCCGATCCGCACGACCTGCTCGTCTTCAAAGATCCAACTGCGGACGGGTATAGACTGGAGTGGATGTAGCAAGGTCAGCTTAATCACATTGGCAGCATTGAGTTTTGGTAGAGCGCCTCAAGATGCGATTTTAGATTTTAGACTTTCGATCGCCCAATCCAAACTCGCTCTAAGAGATTTGAAATAAAAACGTAACCAGGTCTCCTTTGCCCAGAGAGATGCGGTCTCCCGGTCGCAACCGGTGGCGGTTTCCCTTGGGTAGCGGAGTATTGTTGACGTAAGTGCCGTTGGAACTGCCTACATCTTCTAGGTAGCAAGCATCTCCCTCCACCCGGAGATTTGCGTGTACCCGAGAAACTATCTCAGAATTAGCAAATCCCGAAACATCAATATCCGGCGGCACTAAGTCATTTGGCTTGCCTATGTGAACCACAGCCAGACTGTGAGGCAATTCCATCGGCGTATTTGTCTGAACGTGTAGCAGGCGCGCGGACTGCTGTTGCAGTTGAGTTTTAGCTACACCTGCTGGCTGCAGGTCCGGAACCGGAGGAGAGATAGTTACTGGTGTTGCCACCGATTCAGTTGTAACAGGAACCGAGGGCGAAGGCGGGGGATCTGGAATCGTCGGAATGCTGGCGGTAGTTTTTTCCAAGTTGAGCCCCTTATTCAGGGTAACTAGAGGTTCCATTGCCATCAGAGGATCGGGTGGCACTAAATCGGGCGCCGGTGACGATACCACTGTGGGGCCTACAGGCGAGGGGGACGTTACTGTCACCTCAACTTCTGGAACTATGGATATGGAACCCGGACGCAAGTTAAAGCCACACTGGCCGCAAAATGCTGCATCTGTCTGAACTGCTGCACCGCAGTTCGAGCAACTTGCGGTAGCAGGTAAAGGCGTGTAGCAAGCCTCACACTGGCTGGCCCCGTCGGGGTTCTGGTGATTGCAATTGGGACAGACAATCATCGATTTCTCCTTGCTATCGGCCAGATTTTCAAATCAGCCTCATAAAAATACTCGTCGTGTATATGGTCAAATTTTAACTTTAACCGCCACAATTCTTATATTGCTTCTAATACTAGCAACTGAGCTGACGCCGTGACGTTAGCTGTGATGGGCAAGATTGAGTTAGTGATAATGCTGACTGTGTTGGCACGCTTGCGACTCTATGGGCTATTTTACTGCTGCGCCAGCCGCCGCATCGAGGAGCCACCAAAGCTCGCCCTCTGGTTGAACGAGTCTGGCTGGATAAGTCATTTCGTCGGCTGCGGGGGCAAAAATTTGAGCAAGGGCGGGTTGTTTGCTGGCTCCTGCGACCATGAAGATGACGCACCGGGCCCGGTTGATTAAGGGGACTGTAAAGGTAATGCGGGGTTGACCGTCTTTGTTGCCGACAGTTACTAGGGCATCCCGGACTTCCAAGGCTGCTGTGCCGGGAAATAGAGAGGCTGTGTGGGCGTCGTCTCCTATGCCCAATAAAATGATGTCGAAGGCAGGAAACTCGCCGTCGGATACTTTGAAGAACTGCTGTAATTCGGTTTGGTGCGCCTCCGCGTCGGCTGCGGGGTCGCCGGCGCCTGTGGGCATGGGGTGGATGTTGCTGGCGGGGATATTCACTCGATCGAGCCACGCGAGGCGCGCCATTTTTTGATTGCTGTCTGGGTGTTCTGGGGGAACGTAGCGTTCGTCGCCCCAGAAAACGTGAATTTTGTCCCAAGCCAGGTCTTGGGCTGCGATCGATCTGTATAGGGGTTCTGGTGTGCTTCCGCCCGCTGCGGCGATCGTACAAAGTCCGCGTTCTGCTATGGCTTCTGAGATTTTCGACAGCACAATATCGAGCGATCGATCTATTAGTTGTTCCCGATTTGCTAATACTTCAACTACTTTTTTCATTAATTTCCTCTCAACTTTACTTGGGTGTTGTTCTCACCAATTGCCAATTTTACCTTGACATTTTGGTTTGAGGTCGATCGGCTGACAGACCCGGCAGGCCGCGCACCGCATCCCATAAGATTTTATCATGTTATGCCCCTTGATTTAAGGAAAGCAAGACTTATTTCTACCAGTGCTTTATGGATTTTCACCGGTTGCATTGAGCTGTCGCAACTTTCAATCAAAAGTTCGATCGTACTCGGAGCATCTGGGCCGAAAGTAAAAAGCGTTTTTTGGGACTCCGAGCCGTCCCGCACAGCAAAGTCTATAAATATAGCCAGCCGGACGATCGCACACCGACAGTAAAAGCCAAACCGAGATGCTCCCGATCGCACTTACGCCGACATAGCAAAAATAATCAAGATTGATGTGGTAGACTAGGAAAAATAGTTTTAAATCCGCACGCTCGGAAGGAAGCAAAACTATGTCAATTTTTAAGCGATTTCCTACATCAGTCCGCTATCTAATAGCGCGGTTGCGCCACTGGACGCAACCGGCGGTTTGGGCTCCCTTAGCCGTGCTGTGTGCAGGGGGATTATTTATCTGGGAGGTCTCTGTAAATCCAGAAAGGTTGAGTATAGATGGCGAAGAAGAACCAGCCTCAAACACTCCAGCTTCGCTATCGGGACTATCTGCTGAAGATACCGCCATTGCCGCTGAAATCGACAGCTCACCAGTGCTAGTCAATCAGTTTAATGGATCTACTGCTTCTGAGCTGAACTTGTTAAATTCATCAGTAGTAAAAAGCAAAGGTTTATTCGAGGAACTTCGAGATCGGGACTTAGAAACTCCTCAGCCATCTTCAGCACCCAAGCAGGTAGGAAGCAGCGGATTTTTCTCGTTGCCAAATTTAGCAAATCCTGCTGTCGAGGCGGGAAACAATAACCCCCAAAATTCCAGCTTGCCAAGTTCAAACGCAACATCACCGTTGAGTTTATCTAGCAGCGGGAGACTAACTTCCGGGATAAAAACGATTAAGCCTGAGTCTGGGGGTACAGCGACAGCAACTTTATCGCAGGCGTCGAATGATGCTAATTCAGATAAACAAAACGAAAATTCTCTGCCTTTGAGTCCGCTGCAAGCAGCTATGAAAAAATACGTCGTTGCTAACACTTCGGCAACGGCGGCTTCGGCTGAGAAAACAGCAGACTCGGCTAAATTGCTCGATCGACCGGCTTCCGATCCGGCTGCTGTAAATGCGACAAATTTGCTCCCAACGACCGCTACAGCTCAAGGTAGAGCAAATCCTGTGAATGTTCCCACAGCACTTCCCCCACTTGTGGCTCCGACAAATACTGTAAGCAAGGAATCTCAAGAATTCTTAAAACCTACAGCTACAGTCTCTGAATCATTGGCGGGGTTAACTTCCCCAGTACCGACTCTCCCCGAAATTAATGCAGGGGCTGCAACGGTGGCTTTGCCGAAAAATCCCTACCAAACTAATTTATCTGGCTCAGGCTTCGCACCTGAAGTTCAACCTGTGGCCCTTCCAATAGCCATACCTTCGCCAACACCTCTACTTCCAAATGTCGGTCAATCTCCCTTTCCGAATGTGATTGGGGGAAGCAAGATAATTAGCCCTCAATTCTCTCCCAATTCAGCGAATTCTCAATTTCAAACACCTCCACCGAGTCAGCTTAACTTGCCGGGTCAGCCTAACTTTGGAGTTGTTCCCCAAAACACAAATCAGGGCGTGCAGCCCATTCAACCTCAAACTTTTTCTACACCCCGCTCTCTGGCTCCGGGACGCTACATTGGCGGTGGCGAAATCAATACTTTTTCTAATCCTTAAATGATGGAAGTTCTGCCACAAAAACGATATTATCAATTCCCAATTCCCAATTCCCAATGTTATTGGTAAAACTTACCTAGCGGCAGCCCGCACCAACAACAATCCCCCGATTCCCAAACCAAACACGATGGGCAGCCAAGCCGAAAGAATCGGAGTCAAAACAGCTTTCACGCCCATAGAACTGGTGATGAAAGAAAATACGTAGTAAGTAAAAATCACAACTACGCTAATACCAAAACTCGTTCCTCGACCGGAGCGGCGCGGTTGAGTTCCCAAAGCGGCTCCCACTAAACCAAATACCATGCACACGAAAGGAAAAGCATATTTTTCTTGAATTCGCACCTTTAATTTGCGAATTTGCGGTTCGTCGCCACTGTTTTTAAGGATATCCAAACGCTCTAAAGCTTGGGCAATGTTCATTTCCTTGAAATCCCGCGCTCTCGCAGCTAAATCTAAGGGCGTGCGGGGCAGTTGCAACTGCTGGTGTTGAAACCTAACTATATTGCGGTAAGAGCCATCAGGAGCTACTATATAAGCGGTTCCGTTGAAAAAATCCCAGGTATTTTCTGAGGCATTCCAAGTAGCGGATTCTGAAGAAACGATTTGATTGAGGCCTGGGGTGGAGCGATCGATAATTGTTAAACCTTTCATTTGCTGGCCGTCAAATTGTTCTGCATAAAAAAAGCGGGCCAGGATTTCGTCGCCGCCTTTTTCTGGTTTGCGAAATTCTGTGTAGATAATATTTCTATCTTGAAATATGGGTTTTTCTCGCTTCAGGGCTCTGTCTAAAGTCAGAGTTGCTCTGTAGCTGGCGGCGGGTACAACTAACTCTTGCAAACCAAAAGTTAAACCTGCAACAATTAAACTCATTATCACAGCAGGCAGTATCAATCGGTACACGCTAACTCCGCAACTGCGGAGGGCGATGAGTTCGCTGTCGCTTGACATTCGGCTGTAGGCCATTAAGGTTGCTAGCAGCATTGACATGGGGAAAGCCAATACTACGAAGTAGGGAATTTGCAGGAGAAAAATTTCTATGGCTGCGCCGTAGGGGAGGCCGGATTCTGCTACTCTGCGGACTAATTCAAATAAGGCTCCAACTGTGACGGCGACGGATGTAAAGAGTCCAACGCCAAATAAAAATGGGCCGATTAGTTCTTTGGTAATGTACCAGTCCATTACGGAAATTCTCGGCAGCCAGTTGATGGGATTCAAAGAATTGGATATTGCTATTTTCATAGTTTGGGATTTTTGCAGTTTGCTCCTCAATCTAACATCTCAAATCTAAAATTCTACCGTTTGCCGAATGCCTTCAAAAGACTATCGCACGAAGTTGTCACCTAAGTAATACTGTCGCACTAAAGGGTTGCTGTAGAGTTCTTCTTCAGCCCCGGAGGCTAAAATTTGGCCGTCTCGCATGATGTAGGCTCGATCGGTAATTTCGAGGGTTTCTCGGACGTTGTGATCTGTGATGAGGATGCCGATTTTACGATCGCGCAGTTTAGCAATAATGGTTTGAATTTCGTCTACTGCGATCGGATCGACGCCTGCAAACGGTTCGTCTAAAAATAGAAACATGGGCCCGTCTCGCCCTGCGGCTAAGGCTCTGGCCAGTTCAGTCCGCCGCCTTTCTCCCCCTGATATTTGAATTCCCAAACTAGATGCTATTTTTTCTAAGCGAAATTCTTGCAATAGGAAATCGACTCGCTCGCGCCATTCCCAGCGTGGCACTTGAGTTTGTTCTAGGACTAACAAAATGTTGTCCCGCACGCTCATGTTTCGGAAAATGCTTGCTTCTTGAGCGAGATAGCCAATTCCCAAATGTGCTCGCTGGTGCATCGCCAATTTAGTGATGTCTAAATCGTTTAGCCAAACGGTGCCTTGATTTGGTTTTTCTAATCCGGTTGCTATGTAAAATGTTGTGGTTTTGCCGGCACCGTTGGGGCCTAGCAATCCTACGATTTCTCCTTGGGCTACTGACAGGTTGACGCGGCTGACTACATTGCGTTTTCCGTAGGACTTGTGAATATTTTCGAGTACAATTTTCATTTTCGCTCCCGGCAACCTCTACAAGCTCAATTTCAGACTGCAGCTTTGTGCGATCGAGTCTCTAATTTAAATTTTACCTTTTCAAGTTTGTGAGTTTTATAAAGACGAAATTTCGCATCTATCCCAAGTAGTAGGTTTTGGCTGAGGCGAAATTTCGCTGCTGCAAGCCACTGTTACCGGGGGGCTGTAGTTGGACGTGGGGATCCCAATGTATTTTGGGCTGCCGCATCTTGTTCGGGGGCAACCAGATAAACAGATTCTACCTGTCCTGGGTTGTCTGGGAGGGCAATAAACCGCCCTTCGTCGATGAGGTATGTTATGGTTTCGCCGCGCAGGCTGTTGCCCTGCTGCAATACGTAAACATCTCCGCTGAGAATGATCCGGCGCTCGCGGCTGAAATATTGAGCTTGAGCCGCAGTTGCTTGTATTTGGCGGGCTGGATAGTTGATTTGGACGTTGCCGCGGGCTGTCACGATGCCGGTTTTGGAGTCGGCTTCTTGAATGTCCGATCGCACGCTGAGAGTGCGGGGCGGCCCGGCTTGCGGGTAGGTGGGAGAGGCGATCGCGCCTGCCAGAGTGAGGGGCAACAGCAGCGATAATCCTTTGAATATTCGGGAATTGAGTAGTTTAGCGGAGGACATCATAAGCTTGGAGTCTCAATATTTGTGAAATTGCTGAAGGGCATTATCTCCAGTTAGATATTTTATCTTAACGGTCAGAAAGATTCCCGTGAGGTCGATCGATTGACCCGATAGTCTCAACCAATTATCCTAGCAAGACAACAGCGAATTTAATTGGCTATTTTGCTCAGTGGCTGCAACTGTCTTAACCGGGAACGGGCAAGATGCTCCTTCCACAGCAAATAAATCTGCTTGTGCAGCGGGCAAGAAAGCCAGCCCTCCTCTGTGTAGAGGCCAAGTATACTGCACCCTAATACAAACATTTATTTAACTTTTATTTAACTTTTTGGTACTTTGATAATTCGCGGCAATTGCAAGCCTGCAACTTCTGTACCTGCGAATAAAGGTAAAAAATCAGCAACTGTTTCCGGGCCAGCTTGTTGCAAAGCGCTCAAAAGTTTAGCACTTTGTCCGAGCAAGTCTTCAACTGCAATTCCAGCATAACTAGGCTGATAATAACTGAGCCGATTTATTCCTTCTCCCAGCAAGATTACTGCACCGCGCCAGTTTTGATTTCCTAAGTGATAAAGCGCGACGGCAATTTGCAATATTCCCTGATAAAACCTTTTTTCTGGGTCGCCAGCTTCCATCCACAAAGCCTCTAGAGTGTCGTGACAAGCATAAAAGTCTTGACTGTTAAACTGTTCGATACCTTGCCAAAAGTCGATGGGGATTTCCTCTGTCATTCGATTGGAGATTGGGGATTTTCGATGGCGGATGTGTGTTTGAGTAGGCGGCGATCGATTTTGGTTAAATAGCTAAGTCTTAAAAATAGGAAAAATAACGACCTCTTTTCAAAACTACTGCCATTTCACGACCGCCTACTTAACTAATTACATAGTATCTCTGACCGCTTGAATCTGATCCATTCCTATTTCCTGATTAGTTCCAGCGAAATCGTTATCTGGCGTCAGAAATAACATACAGTGACACTCTTTGCGCTCGCGCATGGGAATGCAGGGACAGTTCCAGTAGGCGGCTTTTACTTCGGCTTCTTTATCTTCGTAATGGCGACAAGGGCATAAGGGAGCGCCTAGTTCATCCTTGTGTTTTGCTAGTCCTTCTATCACGACAGCAGTGACGGAAGGTTCGGAACAAAAGTAAGTTCCCGTGCGCTTGGCGTAGGTTTCGGAGAAATTCTTCATTGCCTCCAAAGTTTTTTCGTTGGATAGTTTAGATTTTTCTGTTGTGTTCATAGTTTAGGATCGGAGTTGAGGATGCTACGAGCTTTTGACAATTGTAGCGCAGAATGTGATTTTAAACACTGGTATATTTCTGTTTAGTTACAAGGAAGAAAACCTTGACAAAGATTGAGTTTTAGGTTGTTGGTTTTTTAGTGGTTTTTGTCTATCCCGGAGGGTGGGGGAAACTGGCGGGAGAGCGAGTTTTTGGAGCTACCAAAAGATTTGGGCGATCGATCGCCCTCAACTATCATCCCCCAAAGGGGATAAAAATCGGCTAAGATAGCACGGCGCTCTTTCTGTGACGGCTATAGGCACGGCATCTGATGGCAACTTCCCCGAACCGCACCGGCACAGGCGATCGAAAATCTCCTGCTTCTGGGCTGATTTGGCCGGCTGACACCGAGTTAGTCGCATTAGTGCTTGAATTGACTCCCGGCGCTGCTAGCCATCTGTACGCGCAGTATGCTATAGGTTTGCACGCTTGGTTTTTAGGTCAAGTACACCAAACTGACCCGGATTTATCGAAACTTTTGCGCGATTAACAGTCAATCGATTTTAGATTTTAGATTTTAGATTTTAGATTTTAGATTTTAGATTTTAGATTTTAGATTTTAGATTTT
>NZ_JAUBVD010000080.1:0-23202 GCF_036705675.1 Microcoleus sp. AT8-A3 | reverse complement strand
TTTGGACGGGCGGGACGCCCATCCCACTTTCAAGAGTGGAAGTTATTTAATTCTCATTCCTTACGCTGTTGTGGGGAGTAGGGGTTGAGCAGGAACTCCCGCCATCAAGCTTAAATTTAAAGGCAAAATAGCTTATGGGGTAACAACCCAGAATATTTTTGGCCTAAACTGGGTTTTTTGCATAATTTCTCCACAAAAAAGGGAGAAAAGCCGTTTTCTTTTCCCCCAAGTTTTCCTTGTGCCTCAAGCGCGAGCTCAAAACTATTCCAAATTCGAGTCCGGGTAGTGATTGCGAATTTGTTCGGCTTCGGGACAATCGTCAGAAACTAGGGGTTCGCAGTTAGTTCGGGATACCGAAGCCAACTTCTGGGATACAGCTCCAATACTTTCAAGACGCACCATTTCTTCCCAGGAGCTGATTTCGTCTTCTTCGTCGGTTTCGTAGCGCAGCGTGACTAGATCCCCTTCAATATCTAGGATACGAGCGCGCTCTATCCAACGTTGCTGATCTCGAAGAAAAATAGAAACCTCACGACCATCACAACAGAGTTGATAGATTTTGCGCTGTAGCATTTGTCAGTTCTCCTGCGCAGTGTAACTTGCTTAAAATATGGTCTGTTTACCGTAACGTACTTTGGGTTTTACATCGGAAGGCACAGCCGTATGGACTAGCCAGTTTCACGTTTTCCGCAACTTTGGTACCGATGGGAGTTACCAAATTCGATTTTACCACCAAATCTATCCAGTACGCCATTTATCCAATTACAGGTTGTGCAGCCAGTGGCATCTCTCGTGAGAGGCATTTGCCAGCATAGATCCGAGCATTAGGACTTGACTCGGGCGATCGCGATTAACAGCGACAATAACAACAGACTCTGCCTCTAAAATCTCGCTCTGTTTTGCCTCAAGTCCCCCAGAAAGCTATTGTTTCGACGTTTGTTCGATCGCCCGCTAACGCCGTCAAGGCTCAATCTCAAATCTCAAATCTCGAAGGGAAAGCTCTAAAGTGACACTCAAACAGCGACAATAAAAACAGACTCTGCCTCAGATATCTCGCTCTCTTATGTCTCAAGTCCCCCAGAAACAAGAGTGTTTGGAAGTTATTTCTAGCCCCCAGTACCCCCTATGAACTCAATCTAAAATCTCAAATCTAAAATCTCAAATCGATTGTTCGATCGCCCACTAACGCCGTCAAGGCTCAATCTCAAATCTCAAATCTCGAAGCGAAAGCTCTAAAGCGACACTCAAACAGCGACAATAAAAACAGACTCTGCCTCAGATATCTCGCTCTCTTATGCCTCAATTCCCCCAGAAACAAGAGTGTTTGGAGGTTATTTCTAGCCCCCAGTACCCCCTATGAACTCAATCTAAAATCTCAAATCTAAAATCTCAAATCGATTGTTCGATCGCCCACTAACACCGTCAAGGCTCAATCTCAAATCTCAAATCTCGAAGCGAAAGCTCTAAAGCGACACTCAAACAGCGACAATAAAAACAGACTCTGCCTCAGATTTCTCGCTCTCTTTGGCCTCAACTCCCCCAGAAACAAGAGTGTTTGGAGGTGATTTCTAGCCCCCAGTACCCCCTCTTTCCTCAATCTAAAACCTAAAACCTAAAATCTAAAATCTAAAATCTAAAATCTAAAATCGATTGACTGGAGTGTGATAAAAATCACTGACAGCAGGCAGCCCCTAAATGTAGAAAATGGTGGCGGCCAACAACTAGCTTCAAAACGGGCAGCGGAACCTGTGGCGGTTAAGCTAAAAGAATTGCGGTTCGGTTCAACACAAATTGGAGTCATCGCTCGTGCGTATTAAGGAGGCTAATTGATGGTGTACGCAGAAAATTGGTCGCAGCCGTCTATCTTAGAGCTAGCGCGATCGGGCAACTTTCAAGCCCTGAATTACTGGATTGACAGCTTGCTGCGCCCCGAAGGGATTTATGCCCGCGTCGAACAGGCTCAGGCCGGCTGCGTCCAAATCCTCGTAGAATTCCAGCGCGAATTTGCGCCAGATACTACCTTACTGGGGAGCACTATCCGGGAAGGCTTAGTCAAATTTATTTGCCACCAACTCTGGAGACTCAACTCGCCAGCAGTAGAAGGAGTGCGAATTCAGGCGCGCTTGGCGGGGGATGCAGACATTCTCTGGAAACAGTCAGTGCGAATTGTCACTCCGGCAAACCGCCAGCGACGGCGTTACCGTTCCCTACCGATCGTCGATTGGGTTAAATTTAAAACGTATCGTTCTCTGCTGCTAGTGGGATCGGCACTTGCCTCATTTATTTTAGGGTGTTGGGTCAGCTACCACGAGGCTGTGGCCCTGCAGTTAGGCTCTTCAGTATCCGGCTACCAGCAAGGTGCGGTAATTTCGGGGCCGCCTCCAAAACGTGCGGATACGGTGCAAGCAGCCTTAGAAGTGGTACCAGTAGTTCAGCAAAAGCAAGTTGCTAATCCTTACGATCCAACAGTAACGCTGATGTTCGGAGGAAATGTGAATCTATCGGATGCGCTCGGATCATCTGCAGCCAACGATCACCAATGGGCTTTCGCCAATATGGACGAGTATCGGCAAGCAGATGTGGCGATGGTTAACCTAGAAAACTCCCTGACTCGCTCTACATTGGGCTCTGCTAAAAAACAATTAAATTTTAAAGCCGATCCAGAATCGGTGAAAGTATTAACAGCCGGAGGAGTGGATATTGTCAATCTGGCAAATAGCCGCGCTATGGATTACGAGGAACCGGGGCTGGTGGAGACAATGAATACTCTAGATAATAGTGGGATTCAACACCTGGGAGCCGGCAGAGATATTAAAGAAGCCAGGCGTCCAGATATTATTGAAGTTAAGGGTCAGCGGATTGCCTACCTCGGTTATTACGATGCCGAGCTGAACGTCGCTGACCAAGGGAAAGCGGGCATTAACCCCCGCCGCAACAATCGCGTGGCGGAGGATATTCGAGCTCTTAGGAGTCAGGTAGACTGGATTATTGTTAATTACCACTGGGGAGTCGAATTGGCAGATTATCCGGGGGACGGGCAGATTGATTTGGCTCGGTTCACGATCGACCAAGGAGCTGATTTGGTAGTGGGACACCATCCCCAGGTACTGCAAGGTGCAGAAATTTACAATGGCCGCCCGATAGTTTACTCGCTGGGTAATTTTATATTCGGCCCGAATGCTCGCAGGGATTACGATACCGCAGTCCTGAAAGTATCGCTCAAAGACAGGAATATGAAGGTAGAGTTTCTGCCTGTGGAGGTGAAAAATTTTCAGCCGAAGGTGGTCAAGGGAGCCTCAGCCGATCGCATCCTCAAACGCATTGAGCAAATTTCTAGTATTTTCGATCGACCGATGCGATCTTCTGTAGTTCTCGAAGCCCTACTCCAGCCAGGAGCGGCATCAAAAACTCCAAATTCGACCTTGCCAGGAGCAGTAAAGAGCGGTACATACCAGCCGGGGCGAGGTTCCGGGGCCAGCGACGGTGAAAGCAATCAGCAAGGCCCCGGACAACCCAAACCTACTTTGATTTTGCCGGCTTTGCCGGCTGCGCCCCAACAGCCGGACAACTCCTCATTTTTCCCGAACGGGACAGGGCCTGCAATTGAGTCAAATCCGCCTCCGAATCAAAATTTGCCGCCCCGCATCTACCCTACTCAACCTCAAAATCCCAGCCGGGAACCAGAGCCGTTTACAAAAGAGCCATTCATCAAAGAACCGTTTATTTCGCCCCCATCTCCCAATCAAGGATCGGTGCTGAGTCCCCAAAGCTATCTTCCCCCGACTCGGGCTGTATCTTTTGAAGTCGCACTCAAAGGGCACTCGGCCTCCGCGATCGTTCCAGCTACCACCAGCAACGGCTCCAAGCAGCGGATCGCCCTGCCTCCTATAGCTAGGAGCATTGGTTAGCCGGTGGGGGCCGGAGCGAGGATGCAGGGGGAGGATAGGGGCGGTAATGGGTGAACATCAAGATAATAGCGACCAATTATTAACGATCGATTTACTGACAACCAATGATCAATGACCTACTACCGATGAGAAATGTGTTTGCGATCGCGCTCAAGCAAAAGCAGTACAAAACCTATATCCTCTCCGACGAAACCGCTAACTCTACTCTAGAAGTTGTGCCGGAACGGGGCGGTATTGCCACTAGCTGGCTGGTTGAAGGCAAAGAAATCTTCTATTTGGACGCGGAACGGTTCGCCAATCCCGATCTAACTGTACGTGGCGGGATTCCCATCCTGTTTCCCATCTGCAGCAATCTCCCCGACAATACTTACACGCACAAGGGAGTGGAGCGTAAGCTCAAACAGCACGGCTTTGCTCGAGACTTGCCTTGGACAATAGGCGAACAAGTTACGGAGGGTTGCGCCGCTCTGACGCTGATTCTCGACAGCAGCGACAAGACGCTGGCTGTTTATCCGTTTGATTTCCAACTAGCCTTCACTTATCAGATTAAAGGCAATTCTTTGGAAATTTTTCAGCGATACACCAATCTGTCTGACGAACCCATGCCGTTTTCTAGTGGTTTGCACCCCTACTTTTTGGCGACGGACAAATCTCAGCTCCGCTTTGAGATTCCGGGGATGCAGTACAGAGATCAGAACACCCACACCAAGGGTTACTTCACTGGGGTTTTTGACCCGACGCTGGATGAAATTGATGTTTCCTTTGACGAACTCACTGGTCTTGCTGCTACTGTCACTGACGCGGCGACCGGCTTGCGGCTGACCGTCAGTTACAACTCCAGCTACGGGAAGTTGGTTTTCTGGATGGTGAAGGGCAAGGATTTTTACTGTTTGGAACCTTGGACTGCTCCTCGAAATGCCCTCAACACTGGCGAACACTTGATTTATTTGCCCCCCGGCGCGACTTGCGAGATGCTGGTTCGCATGACTGCAAATTTTATTTAAAAAAGACTTGCTATTTCAAATGAGGGGTGCTACTATTAGAAATTGTGTGCGGTAACAATGTTTTCGCGGGTCGCTAGCTCAGCGGTAGAGCATTCGGCTTTTAACCGATTGGTCTCGGGTTCAAATCCCGGGCGACCCATAAAAATTTGTGAGTTAAGAATTTTGAGTTTTGAGCTGAATGCTCGGAACTCAAAATTTTGTTTGTTGAACTTTTTAGTAAATCTGGAAAGATAGTGCGCGATCGGTGGCAAATTGTCTTAAGATTATCGTAAGAATTGAGCTTGTTCAAAATTCACTGCCCAAAAATCACAAATAATTAGGAGGAATATCTATGGCGCTTGTACCTATGCGATTGCTGCTCGACCACGCGGCTGAAAATGGTTACGGCCTACCGGCTTACAACGTCAACAACATGGAGCAAATCCAAGCGATCATGCGCGCTGCTGACGAAACCAACAGCCCCGTGATTCTGCAAGCTTCTCGCGGCGCTCGCTCCTACGCTGGCGAAAATTTCCTGCGCCACTTGATTTTGGCAGCAGTTGAAACCTATCCTCACATTCCCATTTCCATGCACCAAGACCACGGCAATGCCCCCGGCACTTGCTATTCTGCCATGCGCCAAGGTTTCACCAGCGTGATGATGGACGGTTCTCTGGAAGCGGATGCTAAGACTCCCGCTAGCTACGAGTACAATGTTCAAGTTACTCGCGATGTGGTGAATGTTGCTCATTCGATCGGCGTTAGCGTTGAAGGCGAACTGGGTTGTTTGGGTTCTCTGGAAACAGGAATGGGCGAAGCAGAAGACGGCCACGGCTTTGAAGGTGCGCTTTCTCACGATCAGTTGCTGACAGATCCCGAACAAGCTGTTGATTTCGTCGAGCAAACCGGCGTGGATGCTCTAGCAGTCGCTATCGGCACTTCTCACGGCGCTTACAAGTTCACTCGCAAGCCGACTGGCGAAATTTTGGCAATCAGCCGCATTGAAGAAATTCACCGCCGCTTGCCGAATACTCACTTGGTAATGCACGGTTCTTCTTCTGTGCCCCAAGAATTGTTGGAAATCATCAACAGCAACGGCGGCAAAATCCGCGAAACCTACGGCGTACCTGTGGAAGAAATCCAAAAGGGTATCAAGTGCGGCGTTCGCAAGATCAATATCGATACTGACAACCGTTTGGCGATTACCGCTGCGGTGCGCGAAGCTTTGTTTGCGAAGCCCGATGAGTTTGACCCCCGCCACTTCTTGAAGCCGTCGATCAAGTATATGCAGAAGGTTTGTAGCGATCGCTATAATTCTTTCGGTTGCGCCGGTCACGGTACAAAGATTAAGCAAGTATCTTTGGACGACTTTGCAGCTAAGTATGCTAAGGGCGAATTGAGTTCCTCTGCTAAGAAGACTGTAGCTGTTTAAGAATTTTAGGTTTTAGATTTTAGTTTTGTCTGAAGTCTAAAGTTAGGATTGCCGGGTAGCTTTGAAGTTGCCCGGTTTTTGTTTGTGCGATTTTATGTATAGCAGTAGTTGATTATTCCCTCGATCGGCGGTTGAAACAGATCCTACACAAACTTTCGTCCCTCTCTCAGAGACTAAAGAATCAACGGGGTATTACGGTGACAAAGCAGGGCGCACAACGCGAATCAGTTTACCTTCCAAAGGTTCTGCGGCTACGATCGCGGTGTGGATTCGGTTAGCCAGTGCTTCTTAATTGCGATCGTTCGTACAGGCGATAATGCCAGCATGAAGGGGGTGTATGCGGTGCAGCCGAAAGAAATATTTACGGTTTTCGGTAATGACGACCGGTTTTTCGCTAGTAGCAAAAGCTAAAACATCCGGGTTAGGAATTTTCTGATATCATGTCCGATCAATTAACCATAATATCCCGGTCGGGGCGGGTTTTTGAGATGGTCAATTATTTGCCGCTATTGTTGGTGAACCCGCCCCTACAAAAATCGCGATCGCTCGACCGGACATGATATGATTCGCTCTGCCTGCTTCTTGGACAGTCAAAACATCATGTCCTAAAGCTCTCAGTAATTCTACAACAGGATAGGGGTATTGCTCATCGGCATAGAGACGTGCCATCGGCTACAAATCCTCGTCTATCACTTCATTGTTTTCCCGAATTTCTGTTTCAATTTCATCGGGAAAGGCTTCAGCATAGGCCCAAGCGTTAGCAATATCAGTAGCAGATAGCGATCGATAGCTTGTGAGTAAATCAGCTTCGCTGTAGCCAATGCGACGAGCTTCTACAAGTCCCCAAACGGTGATGCGAGTGCCAGCAATGCAGGCACTCCCGCCACAAACATCAGGCGTTTTTTCAATACCGCGCCAAGGAGTGATTTTACCTTGAGTGAGGAGTTGAACGACTTGAGCTTTTTCGTCGTCAGAGAGTGCCAGCAGTTGAGGCTCTAATTCTTTCAGCGTCATGACAAACAATGGAATTGCGATTACTGATTATTCTATCGAATTTATTCTATTCAGTCCGCGATCGCACGGGTGGTCATCACCTTGGTTTGATGGACGAAAATAATGCCTCCAAGCCTTTAATATAGCAACTGCCCGTGTTAGGACAGGTTATATTTTTATAATAAACCCCAATTTGTAGGGGCGGGTTCACCAACCATTTATGAAACCCACAAACAACCTCATAAACCCGCCCTCATCCGCCATTGTTTACATCAACATTTTACCAATAAATTAATCGTACATTTTTATTGTTGGTGGGCGGGGGCGGGTTTATAATATTATTCATTTTGAGCGTGAATGGTTGGCGAACCCGCCCCTACAGAATTTTGGGATGTTTTTTATGAATTAGGAAGCGTCATGTGGCGATCTATAAGATTGTCGAGCTTTATTTAGGGATTTTCGATGTATCCGCACCCTACCACTATGTACCTAAATTACACTGCACGGGCGATCGCATATTGCCTCAGTACAGGTGAAATCGTGTAAAAATTTGCTTGTTGTTCAATCAAGCAGCGCCGCGATAGAGATTGCAGCGCATTTGGTAAATCTGAAGCCGGAATTATCTCATTTTCTAGCAATTTTGCCCGGTTGATTGGCTGGCTTTCTTTGGCTAACAAGGAGATTACTTGTTTTTCCAGTTCCGATAGGCGATCGAACTGCTGCTGTAAAACATCTTTCAAATCTTCTGGCAACAATATCGTATCATTTGGTAATAACTCTGTCACGCCTCCACCCAAGTCTTGAATCAGATTCGCCACGCTTTTTAACCATAGGGGGTTGCCTTGGTAACGATGAATGAGTGCTTCACTGTTGTCGCTTTCTTCTAACCCATAATCTCTGAGTATTTCCCGTCCGGCGGCGATGCCTAGACCTTGGATTTGTAAGGTGCGAATGGAAGTATTTTGGTTTTTAACTTGAGTCACTTCTCTCGGTTGTTCCCAACCGATTAACATCAAGCAGCTTTGATGGGATAATTTTTCTATTTGTTTGAATAAGGAGCGATATTCTTCGGCTTGTGGTTGATATTTTCCTGCCAATTCGCCGCTACAGAAAAGGTTGTGAACGTCATCTAAGACGATTAAACAGCGATGGTTTTGTAAATACTTAATCAGTGGTAAGCGTTTTTGGTTTGTTGGGGATAAATCTTGTTTTTCGGAATGGGAAAAAAGCTGTATTAGGTTAGATTGAAATTTATCTATGGTGGGGAATTCGTCTAGTGTGTACCAAACTGCGTACTCAAACTCGTTTTTAATTTGTTGTACGAGTTGTACTGCTAGGGTGGTTTTGCCGATACCGCTGATGCCGGTGAGGGTGATGAGGCGACAGCGTTGTTGTAGAATCCATGTGGTGAGGGTGTGGAGTTCGGGGGTGCGATCGAAGAAATCACCTAACTCTGGCATTTCGCTTAAATCTTGATGTAGAGTTTTGGTTTGTTTTGGGTTAGATGTTTCCTGATTTGGTGGGTTTGAGTTTGGGATCTTTGGCGGGTGTCTAGCTTCTCCACAGATGTTAACGCTGTTAATTTGCACCGATTCTTCTTGTGCAACGTTTGAATATATTGAAACTTCCAACCTCTCCATTGCCGATCTAAAATTTGTTTTATTAACATCTTCTCCCAACTCTTCTGAAAGTATCTGCCATAATTCCGATCCGATTTCCCTGATGCGACTTTCAGAACAGTTAAAATCTTTTGCTATTTCTTTGTATGTCTCGCGTTGTAGAGTTCCCCGCAGTACGGCTGCTTGTAAATCGTCAAGGTGCTGACCTGTTTTCTCAAAAACTATGCGATCGGCGACATTTAACATTTCTTTAAGATTCATCTGGCAGGGAGATGCGAGAGTTTTATGTATTATTGTAGCTCATAACTGCCAACATTTTCGTACATTTTCGTACATTGTTGTACAAACTTAGATTAAAGTTAAAGTAAAAGCGAGGGAGAATTGGCGGCAAAATAGAACATTTTTGGGCTAGACAAACCTTGAATTTATTAAGGATAATGGAACAAGTATTAAAAGGATAAATTGATTTATGAATTGGGAAAATTTTGCCAGCAAAGCAGGTGAAGAAGTTGTAGAAAATGTTGTAGAAAAAACTCTGGGAATTAATGGAAATACAGTCAAAACAGTCAAAGCGGTTGCAGAAACTGGTGCTGCGGTAGGTGCGGCTGCCAGTGCTGCTACAGGGTTGACTGTTGCAGCAACTTCAGGAGCAGGAATTACTTCGGGTTTAGCTGCAGCAGGTGGTGTGGTTGGTGGTGGTATGGCGGCGGCTCCTGCGGTATTAGCAGCAGGCCCAGCTTATCTTGGGGCAAAAATAATGAATGAAACTTTGTTCAAAGAGCAATCGAACTTGTCTGAGGAAGAGAATGATGCTCGTGCAGCGGCAAGAACAGCTACAAACATTGGGGCTGCTGCTGGTCTAGTTGGTGCTGGTGCTGTAACGGTAGCTGGCGGTGCTTCTGGTGCTGCAATTATGGGCACCCTTGCTGGTATCGGTGGCGTTGTCGGGGGAGGCGCAATTGCTGGTACTGCCATAGTTGCGGCTGCACCTGTTGCTGCGGCGGCTGCTGTTGGATACGGAATATATAAACTGTTTGGAGGTAAAGGGTAAAGATAGTTAGTTCAGTTTGAATTGGTAGGTTGGGTTTCCTGTTGCAACCCAACCTTCATCAGCGTTTAGTCTGGCTTTAGTATTTCCTCGCACCTCGCAGCAAATATCAGAAAACTGCCAGCGATTGAAAAGGTAAGCTTGGCTATCTATATGCAGCCAATATTACAGCGTTGGGTTATAGGTTCTGTTTCGTAGCTTTGGAGTATACGGATGTTTGGTTGGCTATCTGAACTATTTAATTGGTTTTTCAGACTATGGAATCGGTTGGATGATAAAACGAAAGGTAAAATTATAGAGGAAGTTGTCAAGTCATTTGAAAAGCTGCTTCGTTCTTTTTATGGTTCGTGGAAAAATCGGCATACCAAGTGAGAATAAGTGATGAGTAATTTTAAGGAAGTTATGGATGAGATTGAGCAATCACCTACTCAATCAGTGATGAGTAATTTTAAGCAATTTATGGATGAGATTCAGCAATCACCTACTCAATCACTGCCAGAATCTGATTTAACTCTTCCATCCCTTCAAAGGGCTTTAACAGCAGGAACTTTCCTTATGTTGACGCCATTCTCATTTTCCAATAATGAAAAGCAAAAATTCTCAGAAGAGGTGTCGAGCTTAATTCAGAATGAATCTTTTTTATCTGACTTGAGCAATCAAATTGGTGAACCTTTGGAGCAGGAATCTGAAGATGACTTCGTGAAACGCGGTAGCAATAGGTTAAGAAAGATGCTTTATGATAGATTTGGCATCAAAGGTTGAATGGATATAATGTTCAGGCCTGTCGAAGTAGTCGCAGCATAACTTAGTCCGATCGCCCCACCAAGCATATTCTATTAACCCTCGTGTTACCCAACTTCTTTTTCCACTTACAATCTTATCCATTTCCACAATTTTAAAGTGCGATGTTTGCACACAGGGCGTGAAGCGTAGCTATCCAGTAGGGAATCGCCCCAGCAAAAAAAAGGGATCTCGCCTACAAAAATATAAAATATTGCCTAACTGAGTGTTTGTAGCACCGAATTACCTGTAAGGTTGGCATCAACTGTAGCTAATATTAACCCATAATAAATAGCTGTGGCCGCAATAAATCGGTCTCCGGGGTCTTGATGGGGTAGTGCAATCTCGCGACTTAAAATGGCAATGGAGTGATTCATTTGGGCTTCACGAGTTTCCAGAGTTTTTAAAGCTAAGTTAACCCATGTAACCGGATCTGGCTGTAAAGATATCCTTCCTTTTTCTGCAAGGATGAGCGTCTCCCAAATGCTAATTGGACTCAGCCAAAGTTCAGTATTAGGATCGGCGATCGCCGTTTGAAGTTGAAGCGATAGGCGTTGATCGCCGAGTAAATACCAAAGCCAAATGTGGGTATCGAGTAAAAGTTTCATTCTAAAACTTCCCATAGTTCGGCGACAGGAGCAATTAAATCTCCTAATATTTCACCGCTTCCTTTCATTGTGCCAAACACGGGGCGTGGGGTTTGGGTAGTGGCAGGATAGATAATCACTAATGGTTTCCCTTCATGGATGATGGTGAGGGGGGTTTTGGTACGTTCGACCTCTATAAGTAGAGTCTGGAGGGTTTGAGGTAATTCAGTCGTGGTAATTTGTGCCATTTGCTGACTTTTCCCAATCTTATTCTATTTCTACTATGATAATGCGAGGATTAGACGGAAAGCGATGCTTGAGTGAAAAAAGTGCGATCGCCCCTCGCACCAAATACCAAACACTGCGATGATTGTACAGCTAGTGATCGCACATAATCATCATCCCTAATGTGCGATCGACCTCCCGCATCAATTCTCCACAAAGCATCCGGCTGAAATTCGTTATCTGCGTCCAAGCGCACAGTAGCATTCTCGCCCAATTCCACCCCAGCCAACGTATAATTTGATTGTGTGGTTCGCCGTGACTTCTGAATCTTACCGATAAGGCCACATAAAATATTTTTTCAATCTATTCAGTTAGCGATAAAAATTCAAGCAAACATAGCATCGGGGGGGCGAGCTTTGCCGCACTAAACTCGCTCCTAATATCAAATTATAACTAAATCCGCCCCTTAAACCTTCTGCTTCTTCCTTCGCGTCTTCGCGGTTCGTTTCTAACACAAATACTCAATCCAAGCCGGCAAAACCTCCGGCGAACCGTACCACTTCCCCGGAGAACGAGGCGAATGCCAAACCCCCTCCAACACCAGATTTTCGGCCCCATCCAAAACAGCAGCTTCCACCGGCGTAATTCCATCTCCCCAAGTTTCGCCCTTCCCCACAGTCAACTCGTAACTTTTATAAGCCAGCCAAGTCCCAAAACCGCGCTTGCCAAAAACAGCCTTCCCAGCAGCGCACACGTAGCGCACCTGCGGGTGAAAAGCCCCCGGATAATGAATTTTGACAAAATCTAGATTTTTGCGCGTCCAGCGCTCTTGAGAGACGTGCGGCGTGCCTAAAGTGATTAAAGTATTCACATAAGGGTGAGCTTCCCACAAACCCGCGTCCTCAAGCACGTCGCCGTGAATCGTGTAAGGCTTTTCGCCCAAATAGATGCGAGAAATCCAGCCGCCGGCGGAATGACCAAGAATTTCTTGATGGTACCCGCCACGCGATCGATCCGTGGAATCAATCCAAAATCTCAAATCTCAAATCCTCAAGCCCCCGAATTGATCCGTGGGGTCAATCTAAAATCTAAAATCTAAAATCTAAAATCGAATGACCGACGAGATTGATCTGCGGAACGCCGTATTGCTGTAACATTTGTTTGACCGTGCGATCGAGCTGTCGCAAAATTGGCACCATCGACCGCCCGCCAAAAGTCGGCAACCAATCTCCCTTGCCCAGAGGCACTGTTACTGTTGGGAAACCTCGATCGACCAGAGACTTTTCTAATTCCCGATAGTCGGAAGCAGCAGCAAAATATCCTGGTAAAATCACGGTTGGTAATGGCATGGTCAATTTTAGATTTTAGATTTTAGATTTTGCGGTCGGAGTGCTACGATCTGTTTTTCAAGTTAAAAGACACTTGCCGAAGCATCCTTTGGATTGCTAACATCTGCCACTCGTTAAACCTTTTGCTTAGGGAATATCTACTTCTATGGCTCGCGAGCCGATTCAAACATGGTATTTTACCCTAGTTGTCGTTCACTTAGAAGACCGTTTTCTACTGGTACAAGAGCGCAAGTACGAGCAGCAGTGGTATCTCCCAGCAGGGCGAGTGGAAAAAGGGGAAACTTTGCTCGAAGCTGCTATGCGTAATACCTTTGAGGAAGCGGGCATTTCCATCATCGTTGAGGGAATTCTCCGGGTAGAGCACACAGTGATGCCTAGGGGCAATGTGCGCCTCCGAGTCATTTTTGTGGCTCGTCCACAAGATAAGACGCCGCCCAAGAGTAAGCCGGATGAGCATACTTTGTGCGCGGGCTGGTATTCTCTCAAGGAATTAGACCAGTTGTCGTTGCGGGGAGAGGAAGTTCGGGAAATGTTTCAATATATGGCAAGCGGCGCTCCAATTTATCCCATCGACTTGCTCACCATCGAGGGAGCTCCTTTTAAAAATTACCGCTATCGCTGGTGAATCCATAGATTTTGGATTTGGGATTTGGGATTTTGGATTGAATAATTACTTCCACGGATGAATCCGGTTGTGTAACCGAATTGGAAACAGGGGTCGATCGAACGGATCGATCGTGTTTAATAAATTAGTGGCGCTCCAGAACCCGAAAAAAGACGGTATAGCAGCGGTGCAGTCTGTTTTTTCCATCGCCCCAGTCCCGCCCGCCTGACGCCTGCTGACCATTCTCAACAATACCTGAGAAACCGCGTAGAGGATTGGGTCAAAGGCATTAGGCAAGAAAAACAATGGTTTCAGCGATTAACAACGTCCTCACCCGATTGGCGGTTGTTATACCAGCGTGGAACCAGCCCAAAAACCCGGTTTCTAGGCTTGAGTGCTTGATGTGAGGGTCGCGAAATCTCAATAAAAGTCGATCGGGCAATTTCGATACCGACAGTGCTACAATTATACCTTTGAATTCCCAACCTCTCCTCATTAAAAATTAAAACGAATTCACACTCAATCACAACCACAACAATATAAATTACCCATCGCCCAATCACTCAATCTCCCAATCCCCCAATCCCCCAATCCCCCAATCACTCAATTTCCCAATCCCCCAATCTCCCAATCCCCCAATCCCCCAATCCCCCAATCCCCCAATCCCCCAATCCCCCAATCCCCCAATCTAAAATCTAAAATCGAACAATCCCCCAATCCCCCAATCTAAAATCTAAAATCTAAAATCGAACAATCCCCCAATCTAAAATCTAAAATCTAAAATCGAACAATCCCCCAATCTAAAATCTAAAATCTAAAATCTAAAATTTAAATGACTGACTCTTCCTCCCTAGCCAACACCCTTTCCGAACCGCTGCGCCAGCCTTTTTGGTGGGCAGCCCTAGCTTCTGTGGGCCTGCACGGAGTCCTCGGAGCAACCGCCCCGACGCTCTCAAACATACTTTATGGTGGAAATTCCTCAAAAAATATCCCCGGTTCTGTCGGCTTAGTAGAACTAACTCCCGCAGAAGTCAGCCGCCTGCCACAAACCATACCACCGAAACCGTCTAATACGCGATTTACGCCATTTACGATCGCACCAGTTCCCCTTCCACCAGCGCCCAAGTTAGCCCCACCCTTGCCCCCCGCACCTGATACCATCAACTTGCCCGCCATGCCGCCGGGAATGCCCCCTCCTGGATTCTTTTCCCCTCTCCCTCCTTCCCCTCTCCCGCCCTTCACGGCCCCAACAGCCCCGCCACCTCCCACAACTCCATCCCCAATAGTCAGAGCCCCCTCCCAGCCAATACCCACTTTCGTCCCACCCGTACCTCCTAGCGGTTTCCTTTTCCCACCTTTACCTGGTAATTTCGATCGCAATATCCCGCCACCACCATCGCTGAATGAAGCGCCCCAGATTCCCGGCGGCGGCTCGGAAGATGAAGCAGAAGCGCTCAAAAGGATTATAGCCAGTAGAGGCGGACTGCCACTATTTCCAGACGGAGCTCCAGTCTTTACCCCGGAATTCCCAATTGGCAGGAATGTGGGACCCGATGGAGTACCAAAATTGACTCAAAAAGATCCCAATAAAAGGACTCTCATCGCAGAAACTCAGTCCGGTCAACCGGGTTCAAACTTACCCACCGACAGAGAGACACTGCTGGCGGCTGGAGAGACCTATGTTGCTTTGTTTGAGAAATTCAAAAAGGCTTATCCTGACTTGGAAATGACAGGCCCGACTCCTGTGCCTGTGCCTTATCCCGTAACAGCTTGCTCACAAAAACTCCAAGGAAGAGCAGTTTTTGGAGCAGTTGTCAGCCCTCAAGGCTTGCTCAAGGCCGAGCCACAGCCGATCGTCCCCACGGGTTACGGTATTCTCGATAATGCGGCTAAAATTGCGATTATTAGCCCTTCTCTAACATTTGAAGCAGCCAGCACGCACAAGCTTTACCAACTGGATGTCGAGTTTAAGTACGACGAAAAAGTTTGTAGTGGCATTCCTGTCACCCCAACCAGGCCCAACCCACCAGGCCAGCAGCAGCCCGCGCCCGCGCCGACAGCGCCCAGCAGACCAACAGGCCAGCCGCCATCCCCAGCGCCTACTGAAGTGAAACCGCAGTTCGAGAAGCCGCCTGCCCCCTCAAACAAACCGCAGCCAGGGGCCCAACCGTCGCCGCCCGCACCCAAGCCAGGGGCTCAACCGTCGCCCTCGCCTGAACCGAAACCAGCCGCGGAACAGTCGCCTTCTCCTCAACCGCAACCCGCCGAAGAGTCCCCGCAGCCCGAAGCCGCACCATCTCCTGCCGCCGAAGAGTCTCCGCAGCCGGAAGCTGCACCATCTCCTGCCGCCGAAGAGTCTCCGCAGCCGGAAGCTGCACCATCTCCTGCCCCGGAAGTGTCGCCGTCACCGTCGCCGGAAGCAGCGCCATCTCCTGCTGCCGAAGTGTCGCCGTCACCATCGCCGGAAGCAGCGCCATCTCCTGCGGCTACCGAAAATTAATTGGGCATCGCTAATTGGCAATCGGTATTGTAAAACTTCGTTGAGTTTATAAGCAATTATAAACAATAGTAGTTAGTAGTTAGTAGGGTGCGTCAGCTTGAATATTTGTAGCTTCTCAAACGAATTTCTACTTGCTGACGCACCCTACTTTATCAACTAAGAACGAAGTTGTTTTTCGTCCGCCTGACCAGGCTGGGGACGATTGAACTTTTGACTACAAAGCTAATTACCTATTCCCCTTAATCTCTCAATTGTATTGAACTTTATACATTTGAAATAAGTCACCACTTTGCTTTTTTACTACCTTAGCGCCTGCAGCTTTAATCATTTTTTCCCAATCTTCTATTGTCTCTAAAAATACTTCGCCGGCTCGATAAGTTTCCAAAATTGCCCAATCTTCTGCTAAAGGAGCATTGGGGTTGAGGACATCAAAAACAAAATGACCGCCCGGTTTTAGTACCCGCTTTACTTCTCCCATGACAATATTCCAATAGTCTATGGGATAGTAACAGCTAAAGCCTGTAGCGAGGCATAAATCGAACTGAGCCTCTTCGTAATTTAACTGGTGAGCGGGGGCCCATTCTACGCCTTTGAACAGCTTAGAATTGAGCTGAGGGCCGCGAGCGTTTAAGGCGTCTCGCGCTGCGCTGCTGATTTCTTGACCATAAAAATAGGCTTCCCAATCCCGCCAAGGGTAGATGAGAAAGCTGACTCCGCAGCCAATGTCTAAACAGCGCTGATTTTTTTGAGGTTTGGCAATTTTCCAGAAGGGAGAAACTGTTTTTGCTTGGAGAGTTCCTGCGACTGATTCCAGGAAAATCGGCATTGCTTCGACTTCTTCGGGTAAGGCGAAAGCTTCTCCTCGGTATTCGCGATCGAACCGGGCAGCAACCTGCGATAGTAAAACTTGCCAGCTATCTGATTTGCCTTTGGCAAACCAAGTTTGCTCGCTTGTACTTGCTGGGCGTTCGGACTTTTTAGACATTCTTGAATTACCTTTTAGAAGCTTTGAGAGCTTTTGTAAAGTTTTGGCGGTAAGGCTTATTAAAAATTAACGCGGGCCAGAGCAGCGAGAGCTTAAGGCGATTTGCAAAACTTCGATCGAAGTTAGTGCGATCGAACCCATTCCAAAATTTCCAAATACCGCCACCGTAAGCGATCAGCAATGCCAAGCTAATTAACGTACTCATTTAAAAAACCCCTAAGCAATGGATAGGATTTTGGGTCAGCTAGTCAAAGCGCTACCCTTAATCTATCATTTATCAGACGCCAAGGCACACCGATAGCTGTAGTAATTCCACCTTCCGAAAGAGACTGCAAAATCCCCGCTGGCCACAAACTTAAAAATAACACCCCCGAAATAGCTTTCACCGAGCAAGCAAGAAGGGACTTCTGGTAAAAGTCGATCGTTCTGAGGACTTATAAGATTGAATAAGTGAAGAATTAAAGAATTGGGAAGGAATGATGAGATAAGGGTTTCGAGTACGGGCCTACAGTTGCATTCTTTTTTTTAACTGGTATCACCCAAGATCCCCTACAAATCCGAGTTCGACCGGGGGAGTGGTGCGATGCCGCAAGTTCTAATTCGGTTGAAATCGGTTGCTGTTGGGGGACGGCCTGGCCGAACGGGATTTACCAGACGTGTCACTACTCGAAGATAATTAACTAAGAACTGATAGCTCGCGGCCGACGAATTACAGCAGGCAAACTTTTTCTAGCGGACAATAGCGGTAGAGAGCTTTTTAAGCAAGGAGGATTTTATGCGTGCAGTGCTGATGGCTGGGGGATCGGGAACTAGGCTCAGACCCCTGACGTGCGATTTGCCCAAACCGATGGTGCCGATTCTGAATCGCCCGATCGCAGAACACATTATTAATTTGCTAAAAAGGCATCAGATTACGGAAATTATTGCGACGCTGCACTACCTTCCCGATGTCATGCGCGAATATTTTACTGACGGGGCAGAGTTTGGCGTTCAAATGACTTACGCTGTGGAGGAAGACCAACCGCTGGGTACGGCTGGTTGCGTCAAAAATATTGCTGAATTGCTCGATCGCACTTTTTTGGTCATCAGCGGCGACAGCATCACAGACTTCGACTTAACCGCAGCAATCAAATTTCACCGTAGCCAGCAATCCAAAGCCACGTTAATTTTAACTCGCGTTCCCAACCCGATGGAATTCGGGGTCGTGATTACCGAGGAAAATTACCGCATCAGTCGCTTTCTGGAAAAGCCTTCTAGCAGCGAAATTTTCTCCGATACTATCAATACCGGCATTTATATTTTAGAACCCGAAGTCTTGGATTACCTGCCGGTAAATCAGGAGTGCGACTTCTCGAAAGACTTGTTTCCCCTGCTACTGGAAAAAAACGAGCCGATGTACGGCTACATCGCCGAGGGTTACTGGTGCGATGTCGGCCAGCTAGATGTTTACCGGGAATCTCAGTACGACGCGCTGCGGGCCAAGGTCAAACTGGATTTGAGCTACTACAACGAAGTTCGATCGGGACTTTGGGTAGGTCAGAATACTTTTATTGACGATAGCGCGATCGTCGAAGTACCGGCGATGATCGGCAACAATTGCCGAATTGGAGCCAGAGTTAAAATCGATGCAGGTACTGTGATCGGAGATAACGTGACTGTGGGGGCCGACGCTAATCTCAAACGTCCCATCGTCTGGAACGGAGCAATTGTCGGTGAAGACGCTCATCTTAGGGCCTGCGTGATTTGCCGGAGTACCCGCGTAGACAGGCGCGCTCACGTCCTCGAAGGTGCTGTCGTCGGTTCAATGTCCATCGTGGGAGAAGAAGCACAAGTGGGGCCGAGCGTGCGCGTCTGGCCGAGCAAAAATATTGAATCCGGCGCTCTGTTAAATCAAAATTTAATTTGGGGAGAACAAGCTAAGCGGAATTTGTTCGGTCAGCGTGGCGTTCAAGGACTGGCAAATGTGGATGTTACCCCGGAATTTGCAGTGAAATTGGGCGCGGCTTATGGCTCGACTTTGAAACCGGGGACTGCGGTATCGGTTTCTCGTGACCAGCGGAGCATTTCGCGGATGGTTTCGAGGTCTTTGATTGCGGGTTTGATGTCGGTGGGAATTAATGTGATCAATTTGGAATCGACGGCAATTCCGATCGCGCGCACGGTTTCGTCTACGATATCAATTGCTGGCGGCATTCATGTTCGCATTTCGCCCGATCGCTCCGACCACATTTTAATTGAATTCTTCGATATCAAAGGCATCAATATTACAAAAGGAGCTGAGAAAAAAATCGAGGGGGCTTATTTTAAGGAAGATTTGCGGCGAGCTCTAATTCCCGAAATTGGAGAGATGACGTACTTTAACCAAGCTCTCGATGTTTACAACCGCATTTTTGAGCGGCAGATGAATGTTGAGGCAATACGCTACAGCAATTCTAAGGTGGTAATCGATTACGTTTACGCGGTTTCTGGAGCAATTCTGCCCCAAATGCTTGCCAAGTTCGGCTGCGATGCGGTGGTTCTCAATGCCAGTCTCAAACAGACTTCTCTAAGCAACGGGGAACGGGAATATTTGCTCGACCAACTCGGCCGGGTGGTGAAAGCACTCAGCGCTAATTTTGGAGTGCAGGTATCGGCTAACGGCGAACAGCTCATTTTGGTAGATGAGTCTGGGATAGCGATTCGTGGGGAAATGCTGACGGCGTTGATGGTAAATTTGATGCTGACTTCTCATCCCAAAGGTACAGTAGTAGTGCCGGTTCATGCGTCTTCTGCGGTGGAGGCGATCGCCCGACGCTATCAAAGCAAGGTAATCCGCACGAAGGCGAACCCAACTGCTTTGATGGAAGCCGCTAACAGGAACCCGAATGTGGTTTTGGGCGGCAGCGGCCTTATGGGTTTTATTTTCCCGCAGTTGCATCCCGGATTTGACGGAATGTTCTGCATTGCTAAAGTGATAGAAATGATGACGATTCAGGAGCGATCGCTCGGACAGATCAAGGCGGAACTTCCCCGCATCACCCACCGCAGTTACAGCGTCCGCTGTCCTTGGACTATCAAGGGTTCGCTGATGCGACATTTAGTAGAAACTCATTCGCCCGATCGTTTAGAATTATTAGATGGAGTGAAGATTTTTAACTACAGCGACGACAATTGGGTATTAGTTTTACCCGATGCTAGTGAACCGACCGTTCATATCTTCGCCAACAGTGAGGATCGAGATTGGGTATCTGAAACGTTGAAGGAGTACCGCGCCCTCGTTCACGATTTTGTCAGTCAAGCCGAGGCGGCAGTTCTCCAAGATAAATTTGGTAACGTGTAATCGGGAATTGGGCATTGGCCAAACAGGGCATTGGCAATGGGAAATTGGTAATGCAAAAGTAAAAAAATAAAATGCGTTATTTTAAGTTTTACCTTTTTACTTGAAAGTTCATGCCCAATTCCCAATCCCGAAGTCCCTGCGCGGGCCAATTCCCAATTCCCGATGCCCAATTCCCGATGCCCAATTACGTACAGATAACAGGTCACTAACCCCACCCTAAAAGGGATGGGGCTTGAAAGAGGGAGCAACACCCGCTTCTTAATTCAAGACTAAAACAGTGTCTAGCCTGCGTCTTCAAGACAAACTGAGCCATCTGGGAGTGGTATCCCAACTGACGTTAAGAATACCTCCCTAGTTTTTAACCGCTCGGATGTGCCAGTGGCGAAGGGAAATACAAACCTAGAAATAGGACTTACCGTAAATGTTTGTTCCAGTCTTAGATAGCGAAAACAGACCCTTAATGCCGACAACTCCAAGCAGGGCAAAGCGTTGGATTAAGTCTGGCAAGGCGACACCATTTTGGAAAAAAGGAGTGTTTTGCGTTCGACTCAACATAGAACCATCCAACACGCACCGCCAACCAATTGCAGTTGGTATCGATCCCGGATCGAAGCGAGAAGCGTTTACGGTTAAATCCAAAGCGCATACTTATCTCAACATTCAAACCCATGCTGTTGATTGGGTGAAAGACCATGTTGAGATCAGGCGAAATATGCGGCGCGCCAGGCGTTTTCGCAACACGCCATGCCGCAAAAACCGAGCCAACCGACTGGTCAACAAATATCGACTGCCTCCATCAACTAAGGCGAGGTGGCAGTGGAAATTAAGGATAACTAAATGGCTGACTTTGATGTTCCCAATATCAACTTTCGTTGTAGAAGATATCAAAGCCCGAACCTGGAAAAACGCACGCAAGTGGAATGTATCGTTTAGTCCGCTAGGAGTAGGCAAGCAATGGTTCTATGCAGAGCTTGAGAAAATCGCTCGTGTTGAAACTAAGACGGGCAAGGATACTTATGAATTACGTCAATTGAGTGAACTCCTTAAGTCAAAGCAGAAGCTATCAAACAAATTTGAGGCACACTGCGTTGATTCTTGGGTGCTAGCTAACTGGTGCGTTGGGGGGCATTTTAAACCCGATAACACTGCATTGATAGAAGTAATTCCTCTTGAGTTTCACAGACGCCAGTTACACCGATTGCAACACGCTCCGGGTCACATCCGTTCGAGGTATGGCGGCACTTTGAGTGCGGGATTCAAACGCGGTTCAATCGTCAAACACCGAAAGTATGGGTTTTGCTACGTAGGTGGCCCGCAAGAGTCGCCTACGAAGAAAGACCCAACTCGGAAAACAATTAGTTTGCACAGCTTAGGTACTGGCAAACGGTTGTGTCAAAATGCGTTGTCTGCGGATTGTAAGTTTTTGTCTTACAACTCGTGGCGCATTGCAAATTAATTGTAAAGCCGTCCTAGAAGGACGGGGTTTCACACCCATTTTTCTTATGAATAGCTGCATTTTGATGGCGGAAATAACTCAACAACCGCAACTCCGTTATACTCCTGAAAATCAAGTTCCAATCGCTGAAATGCTGGTGCAGTTTCCCGGCCCAAAACCTGAAGATCCGCCCGAACGTTTGAAGGTGATAGGATGGGGCAATTTGGCTCAAGAAATTCACGATAAATATCGCGAGGGCGATCGCGTGATTATTGAAGGTCGGCTGGGAATGAATACGATCGAAATAGATGGTATCAAAGAAAAGCGCGCTGAACTGACAGCTCAAAGGATTTACAGTGTAGGCGCCGATGCCATGAGTTCGGCTCCTCCAACTAGAACCGCCCCCGAACCGGCTCAAATTCGCGACACCGCCCCGGCTAATGTGCCGAGCAATGTAGTACCTTTAGGATCGCGGAACCGCAGTTCAAACAGCGCTCCAAGCGGCCCTAACCGCACCTCTAGTTCGGATTGGAACTCGCATCAGTCTTCAAATTCTGAGTCCGATCGCCAGTCGGGTTCGTCTAACGAACCGGAAAATCCCGATTACGATCCGATTCCATTTTAAAAATTAGGGTGCATCACTTTACAACTCGACTGTTGGATCGAAAGTGAGGCACCTTAATTTAAGAGCGATTCCCTACGGGATAGCTTCGCACGCGCGTACTTCAGGAAAAAAAGGCGATCCTCTTCGAGGGCTGCGCTAACGAATTTGGCCCAACTACGAGCTAAATTGCAAATTTTACAGCTTGATCGTCACAACTTTTTTCTTGCTTTTTTCGTCGCGCAGCACGACGGTATTGTAGGGTGATGTATCCGTCCCCAGCGGAATTGGCAGCTTAAAGCTGCTGCTCTTATGCTTAACTTCGCCTAAATCAATGCTTTTCGTTATATTGCCATCTGTTGCCAGATAAGCGCTAAGTTCGCCTTTATAATCTTCAATCAAAAAGTCTCTGAAGAAAAGGACTTCCCCAGGACCATCGACATCGATAGCAAGGATGACCGTACCGCTAAACGTTGCGCCTTTTTCTTCTTCATCAACCGTCGCCATTTTAATTTCCGAGGGGTCTTGACCGGACATATCTGGCATAAATTTTTTCTCCTGAACAGAGCGCAATAATTAACAAGAAGCTTACCTGATGCTAGGGGCGATCGCAAAACTCTTAGGACGTATTTCTGCATCTGTCTTGCTTCTGTCTGAGGTTAGAGAAGCCCGCGATCGCGCATTATACCCCCAAGTCTCGCAAACACCGCCGCGCTAATTCGATTCGATATTTAGCATCCTTACTCTGGAGTTTTTAAGGAGCGCGAATTAAATAACTTACAATTTTAATTGTTATTGTGGGATGGGCGTCCCGCCCGTCATGAGTGGACGGGC
>NZ_JAUBVD010000079.1:0-25071 GCF_036705675.1 Microcoleus sp. AT8-A3 | reverse complement strand
TCCCGCCCGTCCAAAAAGGACGGGCGGGACGCCCATCCCACTTTCAAGAGTGAAAGTTATTTAATTCTCATTCCTTAGCAGGTTTTCATCAGCAAGTTCGGTCAAATCTGGTTTCTAAATTGTGACTATATAATACCCTAAATTGCGCCGTTCTTCCACAAAATTCCTAGATATTTTTTATTCACCCCAGATCCGTCCTATAAAATTTTATTTTTACAACCTCTGAATAGATTTAAATCCAACTAATATAACATAATTTCTTTGCTGTCTGTTAGCTAAATCACACATTTTTATAAAACATTAAGATAGAATAGTATAGCGATAAGCTTTTAACGCTACTAGGGTGCTAACATTATGAATTATTTGCTAAGTTGGCCTTGTGGCTGCTGCGACGATTGGAAAGATAGTTCCGAGAGTGCTGTGGTACTCAGAAACGGGCAGCGCATTTGTCAGTCGTGCTACCAGCGCAAATACAAGAATCATAAGCTATTCGCTAGACGCAGGCGATCGGACATATCTGTATCGCGGCAGACAGTAACAGAGACTCTCGCTTATTAATACGCGAGCCTTTGAATAAAGTCAAGTATTTAGACAAACTCGCATCAGTGGTGGGAATTAATAATCAACAAAAAAAAGAATGAATTTAGTCATCAGTCATCAGTCATCGGTCATTGGTGATCTGTCACTAATTTACTTATTTATCATCAGTCACTTGAAAAGCAGGTAACAGATTTTAACTTAAAAAACGAATGACTGACGACTAATGACTAATGACTAATAACTAAATGATAGTTCCATCAGGAATCGTGGCATTTTTCAGGACTACGATAATGCCGCTGCGGATGTAAAAACCTTGGTTTTCGCGGTTGGCTTCTTCCACTCCGTCTTTATTAATTATTTGAACATTGCGGCCGATGCGGGCATTTTTATCCACAATCGCGCGGCGAATTGTAGTATCTGCACCGATACCGAGGGCGACGCCGCCGTTGTCCAAACTCGAATGCCGTTCGGCGTCGGGTTCGTAGAAGTCAGCACCCATTACCAGGGTGTCTTGAATTGTACATCCAGCTTCAATGCGCGATCGAACTCCCAACACAGAATGGTCGATCCGGCACTGTTTGAGAATGCAGCCTTCAGCAATAATCGATTCCGTCACGTGAGTATCTAAAAGCTTAGTCGGCGGCAAGAAACGCGGGCGAGTATAAATCGGCGCATTTTCATCGTAGAAACTGAAAGGCGGCTGAGGCTGTTTGGTCAGAGCCAAGTTAGCATCGTAAAAAGCCTCAATGGTTCCGATATCTTCCCAATAATCGTCAAACAAATAAGCTTGAACGTTGTGGTCTTTGGCATTATTCGGAATAATCTCTTTACCAAAATCAGTTTGGTTGGGAGATTCTTTCAGAAGTTTAATCAGAACTTCTTTTTTGAAGACGTAAATCCCCATCGAAGCAATGTAAGGACTTTCCTGAGCCTGCTGCGCTGTCAGTCCCAGTTTAGTAGTATCGACCTGCATTTGTTTGAGCGCATCGCCTTTTGGCTTTTCGCTGAAAGAAACAATGCGGCCGTTGTCGTCTATTTTCATCAAACCAAAATCCGAGGCCCGCTTCTCGTCCATAGGCAAAACCGAGAGGGTGATATCGGCATTGGTTTCGCGGTGTCTCTGCACAAACTTCTGGTAGTCCATGCGGTAGAGGTGATCGCCCGAAAGAATCAAGTATTCGTCAACGTCCCACTCTTCTAGCAGCCAGAGATATTGGCGAACTGCGTCGGCTGTCCCTTGAAACCAGTTGGGGTTTTCCTGAGTTTGCTGGGCGGCGAGAACCTCCGCAAATCCCTCGGTGAAGCCGGAAAACTGGTAGGTGCGAGCAATGTGACGGTTCAGGGATGCCGAGTTGAATTGCGTGAGGACGTAGATTTTGACTATTTCCGAGTTGATGCAGTTGCTCAGAGGAATATCGATGAGGCGATATTTGCCTGCGAGGGGAACTGCGGGTTTGGCTCGCAATTTGGTTAGGGGGTAAAGGCGGGTGCCTACACCGCCACCGAGGATGATGGCTAAAACTTTTTTCAAGGAACTTTCTCCCTAGGGTCGATTAACTCTCCAAGTACAGTGTCGGATGGTGAGGGCTTCTTGACAAGGGGGGGGAGCAAGGAAGTTTTGAGTTTTGAGTTATGAGTTGAGTCGCTTACACAGAAACCGGGTTGTTTAATCCAAATACTTCTTCAAACCCTCAATAAGAGTTAAAAAACCCGGTTTCTGAGAGTTGGAGTGCGTCCGGGACAGGAGTTAGGAGTTTTGAGTTGTGAGTTAAAATACCCATCAATCCATAATCGATATTTAAAAAGTTTTGAGTTGTGAGTTAAAATACCTTTCAATAAATAACGGCAGTTTAAGGAAAGAATAAGGTTCGGGGTTTTGGCTGTTAATAACAAGTTTGTTGGGTAAATTCCCCGTTTTCATAATTTCTCGATCGAGGCTCATGGCGCTGTTGTTCTTTTTTAAGGCAGGTAGTCGATCGCACTGCCACGCCCGCTGACCGAAAATCCAGGATACCCGCCACGTGATTCATCCGTCCAGAAATAAAAAACCTGTATCCTATGTAACTTGCCGAACGTATTTATCTCGCGCAAGTCAATGCTTCAATTCTAAAATCTAAAATTTAAAATCTAAAATCGCGCAATCGATTGACACTCTGTGTGATCCTTTCCTCGCATGGTTCTGCTTGAATGTGAGTGATCCGGTTTTTTTAGCGGGCGTTTCTGTTACCTGAGTTTGTCCGAGTCCACAGCACTCAAGAAGCGCTGCCCGTCGGGACGATAAATTGCTAGGTAGAGTCAGTTTTCCATCTTAGATTGACTGCAAATTTGTGTGATTTTTTACAATTTGTCGATCGACAAAAAGGGAGAAAATGTCTATTCTCTACCAAAAGTTAGATACCCTAGAAACCTCTGCTACTGTAGCCTAAGCGGTAAAAGCTAGAAAAAGTGTATGCAAATTCAAACGCCGGACTGGGTTAAAAACGCCGTATTCTACCAAATATTCCCCGATCGCTTCGCCAAAAGCAAACAGCCTCGCAAACGCATGCTGCAAAACTTCATGTGGGAAGAATGGCACGCAATCCCCACCCTGCAAGGCTACAAAGGGGGCGACTTGTGGGGCGTGATGGAAGAGCTAGACTACTTGCAAGACTTAGGAATTAACGCAATTTACTTCACCCCCATATTTCAGTCGGCCAGCAATCACCGCTACCACACCCACGACTACTATCAAGTCGATCCGATGTTGGGTGGCAATCCGGCTTTTAAAGAGCTTCTAGACGCCGCTCACGATCGCAACATCAAAATCGTCCTCGACGGCGTATTCAACCACGCCAGCCGCGGCTTTTTCTTCTTCCACGACATCCTCGAAAACGGCCCCGGTTCTCCTTGGCTCGATTGGTTTAAAATTGAAGGTTGGCCGCTATCTGCTTACGACGGCAATTTTCCTGCTAATTATGCCGGTTGGGATGGGAATCGAGCCCTTCCTGTATTCAATCACGACAATCCAGAAGTGCGAGAATACATCATGGAAATCGCCGAATATTGGATTAAATTCGGCGTCGATGGCTGGCGGCTGGACGTTCCTTTTGAAATTAAAACTCCGGGATTTTGGCAGGAATTTCGAGACCGAGTTAAAGCAGTTAATCCCGAAGCTTACATTGTGGGGGAAGTTTGGGAAGATGCGACAGAATGGCTCGACGGTACTCAATTTGACGGGGTGATGAATTATCTTTTTGCTGCACCGACTATTGCTTTTGCAGCGGGGGACAGGGTTGATTTAACTCAAATTGAAGGCCGTGCTTACCATCCCTATCCGCCGCTTTTTGCTAAAGAGTACGGCGACAAAATTCAGCAGGTTTTGGAAATGTACCCGTGGCCCATACAGCTAACTCAACTTAATTTGTTGGCCAGTCACGATACTGCGAGGTTGTTAACAATTGCAGGAGGCGATAAAGCTAGTGTCGAACTCGCAACTTTGCTGCTGTTAACTTTTCCCGGAGCTCCTAGCATTTACTACGGCGATGAAGTTGGTTTGCCCGGTGCTCTCGATCCCGATTCTCGCCGCGGTTTCCCCTTACAAGCTCGCTGGGAACTTGATGTTTTAGATTATCACAAGCAGTTGATAGCTTTGCGGCACAAATACGCTGCCCTCCGCACTGGATCGTACCAAGTTCTGTTTGCTGAGGGAACGGTTTACGTTTTTGCCAGAATTTTGGGGGATGAGGAAATAGTTGTTGCTGTCAATGTCGCGACCGAAGAAGCTAATATTAGCTTTGAGCCAGCTAGTTTGAAATCTCCTCACGATAAATTGCTGTTCGGTAAAGGCGAGTTTGTTTGGAAAGGTGACGGGAAAACTCGCCTTTTAGAATTGATGCTGCCGGCGCGATCGGGATTGATTTTAGGTTCGGATAATTAGTTCAGCAATTACGCAAGTGTCACGATTCAATCGACTTGTAGGGTGCGTCAGACCGATTGATGGACGGATGATCGAGGGTTTGGGATCTGACCCACCTTACTAATTGTGACACTTGCGTAATTTCTCTAGTTTAAAATGTAAGGTGCGCCCATAATCACCCTACTAAATCTAGAGATGCCGCAAGTTTGATTATGCTGCAAGCAATGCTGGTATAAGGTGCCGGTGTTTGCAATAAATCTAACAAACCAGCCGCTTCAATAACAGTCACGGGTGTTTTGAAAGAGTCTGCATTGGTGGCAGTCTGGACAATATCAGCCATGAGATTTTTCAGGAGTGCAAATAGCAGAAAATCCATCAACGGCGACAATCATTTTAGCAATTTACAAATAGCAGAAAATGAATCGGAGGGATGATGATTATTTTAGCCATTATAAGTTAATTCGGTTGCTGGCTCTGATGGCGAGGCGCGATCGACCTTTTTGGCTTATACTTGGGTCGCCTCCTCTCCCTTGCGGAAAAACTGCTTTAAAATCTCTCCGGGTTCTCTGTCCCAGGTGTCGATATGTTCGTAAATTAAGCCGTCTTTGTCCAGTTTATAAGTAGAGTAGCCGTTAAAAAAAATCCGAGCTTTCCAGGGAACCCGCAGTGTGCCGCGAACAGTCCAATTTGCCACAATACTATCATGGGCTGTCTGACCTACGTCGTGCAGGTCGAAGAAAATCTCGTTAAAGAATAGCTGCCCGTGAAATCGCAGAGTCCAAAAGATAATGCGATAGTTGATTTTTCCTTTAAATTTGTTAACAGGGTCTTGAAAATAAACATCTTTTGTGTAGATGTCGTAGGAGATGTCTTTCTCAAAAAGCGTCGGGAGATCCGCTTTCAGGGTATCTACTGCTTGTTCTACCTGCATTTGATATTCGATCGCGCTCAAACTACCACCTTGTGACAGTATTAATTTATAACTTTAAATGAATAATCTCGATCGGCAGCGGGAGGAGAAAAAAATTGATACTTCAACCAGCTCTAATCTTACCTCTAATTATATTGTCCCCCTCGGCCTTTCTGCTGACCCGGACTTGCGACATCGAAACCTTGGCACAGATTTGACAGAACACCCCCACTCCTCTGACATTCTCGCAGAAATCAACAGCGGCAAGCTGTTGATGGTAGATAGCCGTCGCCGGAACGGCCTAATTTTGATTAAACGTTTCCACGCGGAGTTTGCCGGGCCTGGGGCTGCCGTTGGGGGCGCTTTTGATGTTGACTCTGTGCAGGCTATTCCCGTGGGCGATTTTTGTTTGGTTTGCCCTCACTCTCCCCAAGAAATACAGAAAGCTTTGGGAATTCGGCGGCAGTGGGTGCGGTTAATGGAACAGTTAACGGCAAAGCCTACAGCTTTGGAACGCGCACACATGGTTTTAACTCAGTTTGAACAATATTTGGATTCGGAAACGGTGGCACAAATTCCCGATGAAGCTTTGGCACTTTTAGTAGGCGTATTTCCTCAAACCCTTCGGGCGGCGCGGCAAGGAAATGATCAGTTATAAATTGGTGTAGATACCTTATGGTGTGATCGCGCTGCTACAAGCTCCACTCGGCATTCTGCAAAACTACTCGATAGCCATCTGGGTCTTCAAAGGTCACTCCATCTTTGTCCCAGTAGGGATTGTAGGAGTTTACAGGCTCAAATCCCATTGCTTTCATTCGCTCAACAACCTGCTGCCATTCTTGGTGGTTAGGAAGGTAAAAGACGATAAGATTGTCTTGAGTTGGAGCGCCACCTACAATATGTCCCCGTTGATGGATGAATTCAAAGTGGTGGCTTTCTCCTGGCATCCCAACCATTACTCCGTCAAAACCTTCATGGTTTTCAAAACTATCGAGGATTTGCAGCCCTAAACCCTCTGTGTAGAAATGAACAACTCGATCGAGGTAATCCGTTGGACGAGCAACCCGTAAAACCTTTCCTTGAAGCATATATATCTTCTCCCAAGTTATTTTTGTGTTAAGCAGAAACGGGATACCGAATATTATGACTTGTCAAAAATTTCTCCTATGCGATCGACTGTCCGCTGATTTTCCTCCGGGCTACCCACCGTAATTCGCAAACCTCCTCCAGTATGCCTAATTAAAGTACCTCCCTCTTTTAGCTGCTGCATGATTTGTTTGTGTTCCTGTTCGGCAGATTCGCCCTCGCCGGCTTTCGCCCGCAGGTAAACAAAGTTAGCCGCACTCGGCCAAACTTGCAATTTTTGATGCTGAGTTAGGGCTGCAATTAATTTGGCTCTTTCTGATAGAGTTTCGGGAATGGTTGCTAGCAATAACTGTCGCTGCGCTAGGGCTAACTCGGCTGCAGTTTGCGAGAAACTGGGAAGGTTGTAGGGGAGGCGAATTTTTTCTAAGGCGGCTGTAAGTTCGGGATGGGCGATCGCATATCCGACTCTCATTGATGCTAGTCGAAATGCTTTGGAAAATGTCCGCAAAATTATCCAATTCGGGTGATGGTGCAATTGGTCTGCTAAAGTATTTTGGCTGAATTCAAAATAGGCTTCGTCAATTACTACTAATATCTCTTCGGGTAAGTTTGACAACCATTTTATTTCATCTGCTGTCAAAGCATTGGCTGTGGGCGAATTGGGGTGAACGACAAAGACGGCGCGCACGGGGGGATTTTGATTTTGGGCTATGGCCCTTTTAGCCGCCTCGATATCGATTTCAAAATTCTCCTCTTTCCGCTGAACACTGACAACGGGAATTCCGAGGGTTTGGGCGATTATTCCATACATCGAAAAGGTGGGATTCGCAACGAAAATAGAGCCTGTACCGCCTAAGCAAGTAGCTATTAAGATGGATCTAATTAGTTCGTCGGAACCGTTACCCACAGAAATATTGTCGGCTGTAATGGCGGTTTTTGGCACTGTAACCCCCCCTAGCCCCCCCTTGTTGGGGGGGACATTTAGGGATTCATTGACGTATTGGGCGATCGCCTCTTTGAGCGCTGCGTGGCCTCCGTCGGGATAGCGATTTGTCTCAATTAACTGCTGGTAAGTCCAAGCTAGCTTTTTTTTTAATTCTTCTGGCAAGTCATAGGGGCATTCGTTGGTATCAAGGCGATCGATCGCACTTTCCGAGTGCGCTGGTTCTCCTGATGTGCCGCCCGGATGGGGAGTGTATGCGGTAAGTTCGGCTAACTCTTTTCGGATAAAGGGAAGCATGGTATAATTTACGACTTTTTATTTTAGATTATCTGCTTAGAAGCATCTGAACTTAGCATAGAGCTTGTTCTATCTCGAAAGCAAGAGGAGAGAAGGAATTGAGTTTCTGTCGATCGATTGATGCGTCGGCTGCGGCCAAGTGATTATTCTTAGAAAGTAACTGCTAATATGTGGAAACCAAGTATGAAAGTCAAGCCTTCCGATATATCTAAAAGTGCCGCCGCTACCCTCATAGCTTTGAGTGTGGCGATTCTCCCTTCAGCGCCTGCCTGGGCTCAAACGGACTCAGCTCCGGCACAGAACAATACTGATTCTAATCGAGTTATTCTAGACACCACTCCCCTTCAAGAAAGCAAGGAAGACAACAATCATTGGGGTGCTTTGGGTTTGTTGGGCATCCTCGGTTTGGCGAATCTCTTTCGCAAGGATGAACCCAAACGCTACCGCGATCCGATGGGCGAATAATTTTTTAAACTGCCATCGCACCAGCCAAAAAACCAAATCAACCGTCGTGGATTCAGAAACCGGGTTTTTTACCGAAAGACTGGATTATTGCCTTTAATCCGAGTAACAAATCCGGTTTCTTTGATATATTTGGGTATTTTGGTCACAAAGTTTGTTTATTCAATCACGCCACAAAGCAATCCCGCCCAATAAACCGCTCACATTTGGTACTATTTTAACCTGCGGCGGTAACTCAACAGCAATCTTTTTAGTATTGCCGCCGCCGATGTAAATGCGATCGCAGTTAAAGAGATTTTGCAGATAGGTGAACGCTTTTTCCAAACGGCGATTCCATCTTTTGGAACCGACTGTATCTAATGCCGATCGCCCTAATTGCTGTTCGTAAGTTTCCCCTTTGCGAAACGGGTGATGTCCTAATTCTAGATTTGGCACCAAGATACCATCGACAAATAAGGCAGAACCGAAACCGGTGCCCAGGGTAATTACTAATTCTACCCCCGTCCCAGCAATTGCTCCCAATCCTTGAATATCGGCATCGTTAGCCACTCGCACAGGTTTTCCCAAGCGATCTTTGAGGGTAGTTTCTAGGTCAAAATCTATCCAAGACGGATCTAAATTCACTGCGGTTTTGATGACGCCTAGACGCACGACGCCGGGAAAACCGACGGATACTCGGTCAAATTCCCCTTGTCCGCTTGCTAAAGAGGCGATCGCCTCTAATACGGGTTCCGGTTTCGGTGGTTGAGGCGTTTCTAAACGGCTGCGTTCCGTTTGGGGCTCGCCTTCATTGTCCAAAACCATAACTTTTATGCCACTTCCGCCAATGTCAACGGCTAAGGTGCGAGTCGATCGATCTTGTTGAGTCATTTGATTGTTAAGACTTGCAAGTTGGTCAAATTTTAATTTTTGAATTGGCAAAACTTTTGAATCGCTTCCCAAATTTCCGCTAGGACATTTCCCAAAGAATGATCGTCTTCTAATTCGATTAATTGCACCCAGGGACGGTTAGCGGCAAAATCTCTGCTAGCTTGAATCGGTATTATTGTATCATGCTGGCCGTGAAGGATTAACGTAGGGACTGACCGCATTAATTTTTCTTCAGGGTATTGAGCCATATCTGCCAAAAACTGATAATTCAGCGGCAGATAACCTTGTTCGCCGTAGTGGTAAACGGGCAAATATTTCTCCGACTGCCACTTTTCTAACTGTTGCTGTCCCAACAGCGGCAGCCAGTGGGAGATAAATTGAAAAGCCGGTGCTAACAAAACTATTTGTTTTACTGACAATTGTCGCTGGGCCAACCAAGCCGCTGTCAGCCCCCCAAAACTAGACCCAATTATTGTAACTCCCCCTAATTGTTCCTTATCTGCCGATGGGGAGGATATCGAATTAGCGGTTTGCAAAAATTCTGTTTCTATTTGCTGCAACTGGCGGGTGAGGGTGAGACCGGAAAAATCGTTTTGATTGAGATCGGGAGTTTTTAGGTCAATTTCTAGGGACGAAAAGCAATCTCGGAAATATCTTGCCTTAAGGGAATCGGGACTTGATGCAAATCCGTGTAAATAAATGTAACTCGAATGGTTTTTTAAATTCATTCAGTAATTGATATTTAACAACAAATATTAATTATAACACCCACAGCCCCGACTTCTTTAAGAAGTCGGGGCTCTAATAAGCCGTGAACAAAATGGCACTATTACTGCGGTTTTTGACGGTTTTGCATCCGGTTTTTAGCATTTTGTCGGCGCTGCTGCATCAGTTGAGCGAATTGGCTGCGCTGTTCAGGCGTGAGCACTTCTCGCATTGCGAGTGTATTTTCAAATTGCACCTCTTCAAACTGCTGTCTCAATCCCATTATTTGACGGTGTTTTTCACGAATTTCGCTGGCATTTGCCGTGCCGGACATCATCGTGTCCAATTCTTGTCGGGCTTGGCGAACTGCTTGCATTCGCTGGGAAAGTTGGTCTTTGTAGCGATCGCGAACTGCTTGCATTTGCTGCTTTTGGTCAGCGCTTAAATTCAGTTGCTCAAACATCCCGCCTTCCTTGCCAGCGGGTCGATTTGGTCGCTGATTTTGGGCAATTGTTTCCGGTTCTAAAGGATTAGGAACTGCTATTGCTGCGGCTGTGCTGCCGAGAGTCAGCATTAAAACGGCTAGGGCAGAAATACGACGAATTGACATGAAAATTACCTCTTTGATATTACTTATTTGTTGGCGGTTCGCTTTCCGAGGAAACAGGGAAATTCAACCAGTCTGTTGGCGGGCGATCGGTCATAGTTTCTTGGGGAGAGTCATGGAGTACACCCTCCCAGTTAGTCACTAAAAATGCTTCTAAGTTAGCTGTTTCCTCATCTGGTAATTGTGCAGTCTCAAACGGACGGTAGCCAGACCAAAAAAGTAGCAGGCTAGCAGCAATCGCAGACGACACAGCCCACTTAGAAACAGATGATATTTTTAACCTGTCATGAGACTTAGGTGACGTAGTTACTCGCCTTTTTTCCCGGTGTTTTTCATTAAGAAGGCTCGCCTGATTAGTTTCTATTGCTGCTAGAATTTTTTGCTCTAAATCTGGTGCAGCTTCAGGAATATTGGCGCGATGTTGCTTCAAGAAATTAACTAACTCTTGGTCGCTGCTTGGGTTATTCATAGCTCGCTGACACCTTCTTTTTGCAAAAATTGCCGCACAGCATTTCGGGCATAAAACACGCGAGATTTGACAGTTCCCGCAGGCAGTCCCAAAATTTGGGCTACTTCTTTTTGCGGGATGTCTTCTAAGTCGTGCAGCACCAAAACGCTGCGGTGTTCAAAGCTCAATTGCTCCAGTCCGCGCTGCACTAAATCTTGATAGTGCAACTGCATCAAGTCCGATGTGTTATCTTTGAGAATAACCCGATCCATTGTTTCTTGATTTTTGAGTTGGGAGTCAAAAGAATGCTGTTTAGCAAATGCTTGTCTTTGGTCGGAAGCCACATTCCAAGTGATTCGATAAAGCCAAGTAGAAAAGTTTTCCTGGTGCTTGAGTTTGGGCAATCCTTTCCAGACTCGCAGGAATACTTCTTGTGCTAAATCGTCAAGAAGCGAGGGGCCGCAGAGTTGGTAAAGGGTTGACCTGACTTTGAGTTGGTAGCGTTGGTAAAGGTAGCGAAAGCAAGTGCGATCGCCCTTTAAACATTGAGCAACTAAGTCCGAGTCGGAACAGTCATCGATTAAAACATTGGCTGACACAGCTAACACCTGTGAAGTCTCCCCCACCAGTTCGTTATCTGAAGTGTTTAGACAGGGCGATCGCGAAAAAGGTTCAAATCATTTAAAATTTTATTTTGAGCATGAATCCGCTTGGGCTGGAAAACTGCACCAATGTCAGTAACAGGCTTTCCGGCCTGTTCCACAAAAATTAAATAAATTTTCTTGTGGGGAGTAAAGGTTGGGCTTCTAGCCCGCCCCTAACAGGCAAGAGACCTGTTCCACAAAACTCAATTTTATTGTGGAACGGGCCGAAGAGCCCGTTCTTAACAATAATGCAAGATGTGAGTTCTAACGATTTACAGCATTTTTCCAATAAGTATAAGTTTCTAAACCAATACTTTTTTGGTCTTCATTATAGATATCATCTAAACATTTGAAAAGAGCCAAAGCATATTTTTTTAATCCCAACTCTGTTAAACTTGTGAGAATCCTAGTCAGCCGCAAATAGTTGTGATTAAATTTTTCTATCCACTGTCTTTTTCTTGACAAATATTCTGCAGATTTGGCAATTACAATTTCTGCGTTTTCCCCTTCGCGGCATTCCAACCCGTAAAACGCCAGCATGACTTTTAGAGATTTGAATAAGCGACTTCTCAACTCTTCACTTGTTCTAAAAGCTTTAATTACCTCATCATTTAAAGTTGGAGCACTGGAATTAAAGCGACTCTTTTCTCTCAGCGGAAACAGCCATTGAATGTAATTGTGCACGGATTCCAGCTTCTGGTAATCCCACGACCAAATATCCTCGATCGCCCGACCTTGAGAATCAGGCTGCTGACCGAGATAGAATGCTAAAATTTTGTTTTGTTTGGTTGAATTACTCATTAATCTGCTATACAAAAAATCAGAATGTTACTCTTCAGTCGGTTAAAACTGAGATGTTACACCAATATAAATAAAGGAATTTATCGCGGGGTGGGGGCGGTTTTTGACTCTTTGGGTATCTGTTTAAGCTATTGGTGAACCCGCCCCTAAAGATTTTTAAGAATGTTGTTCTTCAGTCAGTTTTAACTCACATCTTGCACCATTCGCAATTACCTGTAGGGGCGGGTTCGCCAACAGCCTCTCCGGTTGCAGATAGGTTAAATAAACCCGCCCCAACCCCACCAATAGCCCTTTATTGAGATTGGTGCAAGATTTCAGTTTCAACCGACTTTAGCTATTAGCCAGGGGTTTAAACCCCTGACTGCTTCCCCCGCTTTACCGCAGAGTCACAAACTCTTCAGCAGTCGATGGGTGAATGCCAATAGTCGCGTCGAAGTCTTTCTTCGTAGCCCCCATATTAACCGCGATCGCCATTCCTTGAATAATCTCGCCCGCGTCTTTCCCAACCATGTGCACACCCAAAACTCTGTCAGTATTAGTTTCAACAACTAACTTGACAAAAGTTTTCTCATCTGCACCTGTCAAAGAATGAAACATGGGTCTAAACTTGGCTGTATAGCACTTAATTGATTCGGGAAACTTGGCTTTAGCTTCCTCTTCTGTTAAGCCAACTGTAGCTGCTTCCGGCTGCGAAAATACTGCTGATGCAACATTTTCGTGACTGATCGATCTGGGGTTATTACCAAATTCAGTATCTGCAAAAGCGCGGCCTTCGGCGATCGCAATTGGCGTTAAATTGATGCGGTTGGTGCAATCTCCCACTGCAAAAATGTGGGGCTGACTGGTGCGGCTGTCTTTGGTAACTGCGATCGCACCTTTATCGGTTTCTACCCCCGCATTTTCTAAACCCAATTTTTCTAAATTTGGTAAGCGCCCGGTAGCGCACAACAGGGCGTCTACTATTAGCGTTCCTTCAGATTTTCCCGACAGAGTTAATTTTAAACCTTCTGGGGTTTTCTCAATTTGTGCGATCGAGCTTTCTGTCAAAAATTCGATTCCGTGCTTAATCATTCCTTCTTGCACGTTGGCGCGAATTTCTGCGTCGAAGTAGTGCAAAATTTGATCGCGCCGGATGATTTGAGTTACTTGGCTTCCCAACCCGTTCATGATGCAGGCAAATTCGACGCCGATGTAGCCACCGCCCCAAATTGCTAAGCGTTTTGGCTGCTCTTTTAGCAAGAAGATTTCACGGGAAGTAATCGCGTGTTCGATACCGGGAATGTCAATGCGATGGGCTTCACCGCCCACTGCAATTAAGATTTTGGCGGCGGTGATTTTTCTGTCACCAACTTCGACGGTATGGGGGTCAATAAATTTGGCGTATCCTGAGATTAATTCGACTCCGGCTTTTTCAAGAAAGCTGATGTGCAGTTTGCTGAGTCGGCGCACTTCTGTGTCTACCGTGGTGACAAGTTTTTCCCAATCAAAGCTGCTTTCTACTGGACTCCAACCGTAGCCCACCGCATCTTCGTAAAGGTGCGAAAATGTGGAGGCGTACACCATGAGTTTTTTGGGGACACAGCCGCGAATTACGCAGGTTCCGCCTACTAAGTCATTTTCGGCGATCGCCACTTTTGCGCCGTAGGATGCTGCTCGCTTGGAACTCGCCAATCCGCCGGAACCCGCACCTATCACAAACAAGTCGTAGTCGTATGTCATAATTGTCTGTACCTTCTTATCGCCCACTTACCAATTTTACGCTTTACTTTTCTTAATGATATCTCAAAAAAATTTTGTTTTTTTTGGGGTCAACTACTTTACTTTTTGCGCTTACTGAGGTATTATTTAATAATAGGAATATTTGCATTAATTTTAAAATTGCTCACACTCCCATTATTAGACTATAGCACAAGCGACCGACAAGAAACATATAAAAATGTAAATTTTTTTTCTGCGGCAGATGAGGAAATAGCTAATTATAGTTCTCGGAGACAACCACCATGCAAGTCACGACCGAACAAATTATTTATCCATGCAGCGACGGTCAACCAATGGCAGATAGCACAATTCAATACAAATTAATCGTCAAAATCAAAGAAGGTTGCGAATCGCTGTTTAAAAACGACCCAAACGTGTTTGTAGCAGCCGATTTACTGTGGTATCCAGTTGAAGGTAGACCAGACATTTCTCAAGCACCGGATGTCATGGTAATATTTGGCAGACCAAAAGGCGATCGACGTTCCTACCTGCAATTTAACGAAGATAATATTGCTCCCCAAGTTGCCTTTGAGATTCGCTCTCACAACGACAGACAAACCAAGATGTACAAAAAACTTTCATTTTACAATCGCTATGGAGTCGATGAATATTACCTTTACGATCCCGAAAGCAACGATTTGAGCGGTTGGCAAAGAATTGAAGGAAACTTAGAAATAATTGAGCCGATGGAGGGCTGGGTAAGTCCGAGATTGGGAGTACGATTTGAGTTGGGCGAAGCTGGGTTAGAAATTTATCGACCCGATGGACAAAGGTTTCTTTCCTATGCGGAATTGGAGGAACAGGGGGAATTAAACCGCCAGCGTGCCGAACAAGAAGCTCAAAGAGCCGAACGTTTGGCAGCAAAACTGCGCGAATTGAACATCGATCCTGAGAGCATTTAAGCGACAAATTAGACCTCTTGCAAAGGTCAAAAACACCCCCCTCAGTCCCCCCTTGCTAAGGGGGGAAGCAAGAAAAATTAGGCTCCCTCCCCGCGACTTCGGGGAGGGTTGGGAAGGGGTCTCAGCATTTTTGCAAGAGCTCTATTGTTGAATTTAGGGCTTACGCATCAAGACCACAGAAACCGGGTTTTTTATGGTTTATGCGCGCTGTAGCGAATGATGTTCGTGAAAAAACCAGGTTTCTCACCACCTTTGTGTAAGTTCCATAATTACAATTTGTCCCACTTGTTTAAAGTCGCGAAGCAATCTCCATTCTTCGGGATTGGTTCACTCTACTCCGGTGCATTTGCAATGACCGAAAGCATCCAGAATACAAGCCCCTAGATTCATTCCTTCGGAGACTCAGAACCCAGAGATAAAAAACCTGTATCCGATGAAACTTTCCCCCCTAATTTATCTCGCGCAAGTCAGTCGATTTTAGATTTTAGATTTTAGATTTTAGATTTACCCCACAGATAAATCTGGGAGCTTGAACTAGGGTCTAAAATTTTTATCTTTCCACGACTTAAGTCGGGAGCTTGTATCCGTTTTTGGGCCTTGTCAATGCTTCAATCTAAAATCTAAAATCTAAAATCTAAAATCGATTGACGCCTGATACTAAAATTAGCGTCCAAACGATCGCCACGACCGCCGCCAAAACCGATAAGAAGTGTTAAGTTAGTAGTTAGTTGTGTCGATCGCACAGAAAAAAAATGCCTGAACTACAAACCGATACATACCAAGACCTCGACCCGCAAGTCCTCTCAAAGCCAGTTGTTGTCGGTCTGGAAGATGTAACAAAAGTTTACGGGATTGGCGACCTCGAAGTTCGCGCCTTAAACGGCGTCAGCTTGACGGTAAGACAAGGAGAATATTGCTCGATTATGGGCGCATCGGGATCGGGCAAATCTACAGCTATGAATATTATCGGCTGTCTCGATCGACCTACGAGCGGCAGTTACTACTTAGACGGCGTAGATGTCGCCCAAATGCCCGAATCAGAATTAGCCGGAATTCGCAATTTAAAATTAGGTTTTGTCTTCCAACAATTTCACCTGTTGCCTCAATTGACCGCCTTAGAAAATGTCATGTTACCGATGGTTTATGCCGGCATTCCCGCAGCAGAAAGACGGGAACGGGGAGTAGACGCTTTAACAAAAGTAGGGCTGGAAAGTCGGCTGCAAAACAGACCAAATCAACTATCAGGAGGACAGCAGCAGCGGGTAGCCATCGCCAGGGCTATTGTCAACCGTCCCGTGTTGTTGCTGGCTGATGAACCTACAGGTGCATTGGATACAAAAACTACTCAAGAAGTAATGGATATTTTTACAGAATTCAACGAAAGCGGCATGACTGTTGTGATGGTAACGCACGAACCCGAAGTAGCGCGTCAAACTCGCCGCGTTGTCTGGTTCCGCGACGGTAAAGTTATTCACAATAATCTCAACCCGGAAGAACTTTCACACGCGGTATTTTAGTAGAATAGTCCGCGAAAAGCGAAAAGAAAATCGGGCGAGTGAAATCGCTTCTAGACAAACGAAGTCCACTCCAAGCGGACTGAAGAATCAAGAGGGTATTACTTCTATCCAAGAGGGCTTTAGCTATTAGACAGGGGTTTTCAACCCCTGGCGGACTAATAGACAAAACGCCAGATATCTGATTAATGAAAAGCACTGGGAAAAGCTTCCCAAACTCGATCGACAAAATCTCTAAGTTGCCGAGATGCGATCGCACCATCCTTTTTCTCAGCATCCAGAGACTGCAACTGAGTCAACAGCGAAATCACCTCAGTATCCAGCGCAGCCCGGAACAAACTCAGCGGCCACAGCAAATCAGCACCATCCCGCAAATCGGATAAAGTGTAGTCTTCCGACCATTGCGCCGATAAATCCTTCCCTGACAGTAATACAACTAACATTAAAGGGCGCACCCAACAAATTTGACGTGCCTCAACCACTTGGATCACCTCTGAATGCAGGCACGCATCTCCACATTCTAAACTGACAATTTGACCCGGCTTAAAGTTCAAAGCACAATCCATTAATGCTCACACTTAATACAGACATAACAAAGCAGCGAAATAAGTGCTGCATCTCTCCACAGCACCGGAAAACATTATATCATAATTCCTTCTTCCTTCTTCCTTCTTCCTTCTTCCTTCTATCCTTTACATCCGTTACATCCGTTACAAAATCCGTTGCCGAACTTCCTTCTTCCTTCTATCCTTTACATCCGTTACAAAATCCGTTGCCGAACCTTCTTCCTTCTCAACTTTCATCAAGCTTTTTAAGAGCCATTTCGAGATCGGCTGTCAACAATCGTGCTTCTTTTTTACCACCGCCACCATGGGCATAATCCGCCACGGAAATCGGAGAACCGATCGCAATTTTTACCTGAGCACCCCATTGAGGAATCCGCGGGCGATAGCGGATACTCATCGGTACAATTTTCACCCCCAAACCCGGTTTGCTCAACTCTGCTTGCATTGCCAAACGCGCCAATCCCGGCTTAATCGGATGAACTTCGCCATCCTGAAAAATACCGCCTTCGGGAAAAATCACCAACATTTCCTTGTCGAGGAGTAATTCCACCCCATAACGGAGACTGCCAATTGCCGGATGCTTGAGATCCACAGCAAACCCCCCCAAATGTCTGATGAACCAACCTTGCAGTCCTTTGACCTCATCAGCAGTTACCATAAACCGCAAATCGCGTCCAGTCACCTTCTGTCCCGTTGAATAGGGCATCATCAGGGCATCCCACCGGGAGCGGTGCGTAGGGGCTAAGATGACAGGCCCGTCTTTCGGCAAGTGCTCCTGTCCGGTTATCTCAATCTTGCCAAAATGAAACGGTAGGACAACATAGTGACCTAGCGGATAGAGCAAGGAGGTTAACCAAGGAGAAACGCGAGAGGTATTAGATGCTACCTTGGCAGGCATTGGCTTCACTAGAGATGATTTACTGGACTGCTTGATCGAGATATAAAGTCTAAAGTAAGGTGTTGGTCAAATCTTTAGTTTTTGGATCGGGACAGTTTTGCTATTGGCCTTGTGCCGATCGAGCGATCGCGCCCGCAAGAGATAATCTGTCACAGGTAAAACCTCAGCCAACCGGACAGCACTAATGCAGAGCAGTCGGCCGCCTGGAAAGCTTGATCGGGCAATTACGGATCTATTATTTCAGTTAAAGGATCAATTTCAATTAAACATCGCCCCGAAGAGAGTAAAAAATTTTACCTGTTAATTTTTCCGGCGCGCTTCAAACCAAGAAAGCAACTGATCGCGGCAAACAGACTCCATAATACCGCCGAGCACCTCTAAGCGGTGACACGAATGCGCGCTATCGGGAATATTAGCGGCAGTCCGAATCGTGCCAGTTTTCGGGTCATCTGCTCCGTATACCAGCAAACCAATCCGAGCTTGGACGATCGCACCCGCGCACATCGGGCAAGGCTCCAGCGTTACGTAGAGCGTGCATTGGTTGAGATGCCAGTCTTGCAAAACTTTGCCTGCCGCGCGCAAAGCCAAGATTTCAGCGTGAGCAGTCGGATCGCAATCTCGCTCTCGCCGATTTTGCGCTTCGGCAATCAATTTGCCAGTACCGTCAACAATGGCAGCACCCACAGGTACTTCACCAGCATCACCCGCTGCTTGCGCCAGTTCCACAGCCCTAGTCATCCAACGTTTGTGAATAAAATAAGTAGTCTCACTAATAGACAACGGCTCAGCTTTATAATTCACGTCATCCCTAAGTAACAGAAAAACTTAAGATCGATAAAGAAAGTTACATTACAGCTTAATCGAGAGTCTTTAATTATGGACACCACTACGATTACCACTGAAATTGTTGAGCTGTTGTGCCGCATTAGTCGGCAAAAGCTGCGCGAACAAGATATCACTCCTTTGGTAGTGTTTCTGACGGCTCTGATTTCCATCCTGCGCGGAGTGATGATTATTGACAGGACGATCGCAGTTGAAGAAGAAGAACGGCTGCAAAAGACTCTCAAAGCCTTTGCCAGCGGCGACCGCGATCGGGTAGAACTAATTCAGCGCCTTGTCAAAGGAGTATCAAAACAGCAGGTTTACTTCAACCCCACGGAATTGCTAACCCTGACAGCTTTGTTCTCAGAATCAGAAAAACTGTTGCTCATCGGTTCCGGCTACGAAATGTCAGCGGCCGACGGACACATCGACCTGCGGGAGCAAATGTACTTACAGTCGATCGCAAATCGGCTCGGCCTCGACTCCAGACACATTGCAGTCATAGACACTTTATTTACTAAAGAAGGAACCCTCGACTCAGAAGCTTTTGCCGAAGTTCAAGCTTTACTCGATCCCAGCGAATTCGAGTCCCGCGATCCGGTATTTGGCAAAGCAGCAAAGCACTTGCTGAGTATTTTACTCCGCCAATAATCCAGCCCCTATAAATTTTTGGGCAGTACAAAGTAGTGAGAGAGGATTTCGAGGATTTGACGCTGTTTCCATTGGAGATGGGAATTGGGCGCTCTTACCTACCAAGAGCGCTGCACGGCGTATGTTGCTCAAAAACCTGGTTTCGGCCTAAGTCCCGCTTGATTTTTTTTTTGCAAGAGTCGATCGACCCTTGTATCCCATTGAACCGAATGCCTCTAAAATCTAAAAGCGACTTGTCGCTGCCTTGATAGACCCAGCTTGGTGTCAAATCTAAAATTGATTGATTATGCAAATTGAATGGCAAACCGCCAAAACCTACGAAGACATTCTCTATCACAAAAGTGGTGGCACCGCCAAAATTACCATCAATCGACCTCACAAACGGAACGCTTTCCGTCCCAAAACAGTTCTGGAACTGTGCGATGCCTTTACTGATGCCCGCGAAGACACAAAAATCGGCGTTGTCCTGTTCACCGGTGCGGGGCCTCATACAGACGGGAAATACGCCTTTTGCGCCGGCGGCGACCAAAGCGTGCGGGGTTCGGCGGGATATGTAGACGAAGGTGGCATACCCCGGTTGAACGTGCTCGACTTGCAGAAGTTAATTCGATCTATGCCCAAAGTTGTAATTGCTTTAGTTGCAGGCTACGCAATTGGAGGGGGTCACGTTCTGCACTTAATTTGCGACTTGACGATCGCTGCTGACAATGCTATTTTCGGACAGACCGGCCCCAAAGTCGGCAGTTTCGACGGTGGTTTCGGAGCTAGCTATCTCGCCAGAGTAGTCGGCCAGAAAAAAGCCAGAGAAATTTGGTTTTTGTGTCGCCAGTACAGCGCGCAGCAAGCCCTAGAAATGGGTTTAGTCAACTGCGTCGTGCCCGTCGAACAACTAGAAATAGAAGGGATTCAGTGGGCTGCGGAAATTCTCGAAAAAAGTCCGATCGCGATTCGCTGCTTGAAATCCGCTTTTAATGCCGACTGCGACGGTCAAGCCGGTTTGCAAGAACTGGCGGGAAATGCCACTTTGCTGTACTATATGACCCAGGAAGGCGCCGAAGGCAAACAAGCCTTTTTAGAAAAACGGGAACCTGATTTTAGTCAATATCCTTGGCTGCCATAACTGGATGGAGAAATCAGTTTTTTTATGCGCTCATATTAAAGTAGATGCTGCTGATTTTTCTGAGTTAGTAAAGCCCAATGCACCCTGTCGTCCAAAAGTGTCAGTATTGATACCTGTTGCCAAAAAAGAATGAAACTGCTTTGCCAGATGCAAACCATGATAATGATCGGTGATTCCCCTATCGAAAATCGAAAATCGAAAATGGTATGAGCAGCAGGGCAGCCGACGAACTAAACTGAGACTGCTGCAGCGGATTTTTCGGTTAACGTTGTGCCTGTAAGCTGGCAGGCATTGCGCTCAGAAAGAGTGACGGTGGCATCCTGCAGCGTCAGAGTCGATTCTGGCCACAGTCCAATTTCTTCTATGTTTTCCCAAGATGACCTAAAAGGCGAAACCGCTAAAGCACAAGCTTTCCAGTGACTTTGAATCGGCCCGCCTAATAAAGCGCAAACACCCCCGCGTCTGCCTTCAGGGGTATAGTGACGGCAGTGACCACAAGCTGAAGTTAAAGGTGAAGTTAATGAGGTTTGCATAAAAGTTCTTAGGGAAATCATTTTCATCTCTAATTGTCCCTTGCAGAGCTAGTCTGCCTTAGAGCATCCCAACCTTTATGCTGTCTGGGTTGTAGCGATCCCCAAAGCATAATTAAATTTTATAATTTATTTATAATCTCGTTATATATAGAAACAATTAGCTCGGTGCTTGCTCATTGTATAGGTAAAAACATAGGTTAAAAGTTTATAAAGGCGTTAGGGATCAAGAAAAAGTACAAATACCCAAGGAGTATGAAAGGTCACAAATAAGCGGTAGCTCAGGATACAAAAATTGGCTGAGAGTGTCGGTAAGCAGCCTCCGGGAAACAGCAACAATTAAGTTTTCAAATGAAAATGAAAAATAGCTGCCGGCGATCGGGCCCTTGTTGCATTGACGCCAAAAGTAGCTAATCATAAAATAGGCAAGTTTTCAACCTTCTTGTTTATCTCTACAATCAAAATATTAAAATTAATTCAGAGGCGGTAGGAGTTTTGCTAATGAGTAAGCGTTCTTCGGTTGAATCCCCAAATCATCAATCCTCTTCAACCCCAATCAACCCTGCTTTGCAAGCAGTCCTGGGGAGTCTAGATGTAAACCTAGAAGCAGAACTGACAACATACAGAAGGCACAGGAGGCGCGCCGAACAGTGGGTGTCGCCCTCAGTTCGTAGCGGCAAGCAAACAGCCACAACCGAGCAACAGCTAGCCCAAAATTTGCCGCCGGAGACTGCGGAGGAAACCCAGCAGCCCCTATCGCTGCCGCTATCCCTTGCCGGCACTCAGGGCGATGCCCCGCTAGCAACTACCAGGGGTGGCACAAAATTATCTAGCAGTGCCCAGGCACCCCACAAGTATCTCGAATCAAGCGAAAAACTGATCGAAAGTTTGGACGAGTCAAAAGCTGAGCCTACAGTAGAACGCAGTTTAGCCGCCAGTTTGTTAACTCCCTTGGGACTGAGTTCGATGCTGCTGTTTTTGCTGTCATGCACAGCTTTGGGCTACGCAGTCATGTACCCGTCAAATCTAGTTAAGATTGCCGGCCTGAACCGTTTGCTCGATCGCACCTCACCCTCTCCCAGCAACAGTCGCGCCTCTACTGCCATCTCTGATACCAGCACCAAGGAACTACCGAAAGCTCCCAATCTGGTATCCAAGGAATTTGTCGAGCTAGATTTGAGCACTCTCAGCAATGTCAAGCCGACAGTCAGCCCGATTCCTTCCCCGTCACCAAAAGCATCAATCCCGCCAACTCCGCCAGCGCCTCCGGGCCCGGGCGCGGCTGTGCCGATTCCGACAGAAGACGGCAACCCGGCCAGAGGCAGGGAACAAGGACTCAACAATCTGAGCACGGCTTTGCTTCCCACTCCCAGCCCCAGCGCCGCCCAGCCAGTGCCGACACTGCCGACACTGCCTCCAACACCCTCCCCAGCCCAGCCAGCCTCCCCAGCCCAGCCAGCCTCCCCAGCCCAGCCAGCCGCCGCATCCCCAGCCGCCGCATCCCCAGCCGCCACACCCCCGCTGGGAAGACCTGCACGGGCCGCCGACGGTTTCTATTACGTTGTCACCGATTACACCGACGAAAAATCGCTGCAGCAAGCCAGAACCGCTGTTCCCGATGCCTACGTGCGAAACTTCTCAAAGGGTGTCAAGATCCAAATGGGGGCTTTGAACGATGCTGCCTCAGCAGAACGTTTGGTGAAAGAACTCCAAGAAAAAGGGGTGAAGCCACAATACTATCAACCATAAATTAGGCAAAGACAATTAAACTAATGATCGGGGAGTAGGTTGGGCCGAGGCACGAACCCTCGGTTTCGCTTCACCCAACATTTGCTCAGTTTTGATGGGTAATGCTCGCGCCCTACCCATCCTAAAAATAATCATGACGACCTAACTTAGAGGGAATTAAAATTTCACAATTAAAAATTAAAAAGACGATTGATGAGTATTCATTTTTAATTTTTAATGGTGATTTCTCTGTCTTAATTCTAAAGTTTAAAATTGGGAGACTGGCAAAATGGGATTATTCGATCGCCTATGGCGAGTGATTCGAGCCAATATTAACAGTTTGGTCGGGGCTGCCGAAGACCCAGAAAAAATTCTGGAACAGGCTGTAATGGATATGCAGGAAGACTTAGTGCAGCTCAGACAAGCTGTGGCAGGAGCGATTGCAGCTCAAAAACGCACTGAACGCCAGTGCTCCCAAGCTGAGTCTACAGCAGCAGAATGGCATCAGCGGGCGCAGCTAGCTTTGCAAAAAGGCGAGGAAAATTTGGCGCGGGAAGCTCTGACGCGCAAGAAATCTTATCAAGAAACGGCAACGGCGATGAAAGCCAGTCTGGATCAGCAATCGGCTGTTGTGACTAAACTTAAAGAAAATATGCGGGCGCTCGAAAGTAAAATTTCCGAGGCAAAATCTAAAAAAGATATGTACATTGCCCGAGCTCGATCGGCCGCATCGTCGGAAAGGCTGCAAGAAATGATGGGCAATCTCAGTACCGGCAGCGCTTTGAGCGCGTTTGAACGGATGGAAGAGAAAGTCATGGAGCTAGAAGCTCGCTCCGAAGCAATCGCAGAACTCGGAACTAATGATTTAGAAAAGAAGTTTCTCTCTCTCGAAGGCGCCGACGATGTGGATACCGAGTTGGCGGCGATGAAAGCACAAATGCTTCCGGGCAACAATACACCCAAATTGCCGTCGAGGGAGCCGCCCGCATCCTGAACCCCAGACAACAGAACAAGAGTCGGGACGAGCAAAAACTTCTCAACAGCCTAGCTAGAGATGGCTCGAAGCCTGTTGGGGAATTCCCGGATCGAAGTTAAACTCAAGAGGTAGGTGCATGAATAAGCTTGCCTGCATCACATTACTCGATCGCTTTAAACTGGATTTATCTGTCTGCAAAAATTGCCAAAAACTAAATCGCACTAAAAATCTGACCAGAGTGAATTTCACAACTGCGGGCTAGGGCTATCAAGCCTGCTTTCCGCCTACTTCGTACACCTCACCCAGGAAAAATAGCATTATGGGATTATTTGACCGCATTAGCCGAGTCGTCAAAGCCAATCTTAACGATCTGGTCAACAAAGCTGAAGACCCGGAAAAGATTTTAGAACAGTCTGTTACGGATATGCAGGAAGACTTGGTGCAGTTGCGTCAGGCCGTTGCCAGCGCGATCGCCACTCAAAAGCGTACCCAGACTCAGTACAATCAAGCTGAATCTCAGTCTAACCAGTGGCAGCAGCGCGCTCAGCTAGCCCTGCAAAAAGGAGACGAGACTTTGGCCAGGGAAGCGCTAGTTCGCAAAAAGTCTCACGCTGAAACGGCGGCTACCCTGAAAGCCAGTCTGGATCAGCAATCGGCTCAGGTGGAAAGTCTCAAGCGCAACTTGATCGGTTTGGAGAGCAAAATTTCCGAAGCTAAGACTAAGAAGGATATGCTCAAAGCGAGGATATCCGCTGCTAAAGCTCAGGAACAGCTCAACAATTCCATTGGCTCCCTGAATACTGGCAGTTCAATGGCAGCTTTCGATCGCATGGAAGAAAAAGTTTTGCAGATTGAAGCTCGCGCGGGGGCTTCGGCAGAACTCGCCGCCGGCGGCAGCAATTTAGAGGAACAGTTCCGCTTGCTTGAAAGCGGCGGTGATGTTGACGACGAGTTGGCTCAGATGAAAGCTCAACTTACCGGGGGTTCTGTGTCTCAAGGTCAATTGCCTGCAGCGGGTAAAACGGCAGCAGCTAGTAGCTCGGAGTCGAGCCCGGTGATTGATGCTGAGTTGGAAGAATTGCGATCGCAGCTCAATAAAATGTAGTAATCTCTATCAAAATTTACTTATTTCTCAGATCGCAGGTTTGATAGAATGCTCCGCCGACCTACAGGACTAGCTTGGGAGGTCGGAGTTTTTTTGACAAATTCTCCTATGCACAAATTATGAATCATGTCAACTATATTTATATTGATTTAAGGAATTAAGTGTTTAAAAAGTGATAGAGTAATTTTATTCCTTGCAAGATGGCTAGCTTGGGAGGTCAATCGATTTTAGATTTTAGATTTTAGATTTTAGATTTTAGATTTTAGATTTTAGATTTTAGATTTTAGATTTTA
>NZ_JAUBVD010000126.1:0-3656 GCF_036705675.1 Microcoleus sp. AT8-A3 | reverse complement strand
ATTTGTTTATGATTGCTTTATTTGGTTTTCAATGTTCGTGACGGCTTTGTGTTCCGCCATGTAAATAAACATAAAGCATATTCTCAGGTTTGTAAAGTTTTTTAACAACAGATTAACTGATGATATGTATAAGATTGACTTATAAATAGCAGGAATGGTGGATAAATGGGAAAGAATGGACAAAAACTAGGTAAAGCCTGGAAGCGCGTCGCCTTCAGGCATGGAAATATTAAGATACAGACTTCTGCTGGCTAGGTATCATAATGAGAGCCCAATAGGGAACTTCAGCGGGCTCGACATCTGCGATCGCCCGAATTCGCTGATTCGGCATAGTTGCGCGTTCTATATACAATGCTCGATCGAACTGTCCCAACTCAATCAGTACGTCCCGGACTTTCGCAAAATGCCTCCCCAGCTTAATAATTACAGCAGCATCAACAACCGCCAGTCGATCGCGCAAAACCTCAGCATCCAGCGTCGCAGGCATAATACTTAACACATCGTTACGATAAGTCAGCGGCACTCCCAACGCAGCCGCACTCGCCATTGTCGAAGAAATTCCCGGCACAACTTCAGTGGTAAATCTCGCCGACAAACGGTTGAATAGATACATAAACGAGCCGTAGAGAAAAGGTTCGCCCTCACACAGCACCGCCACATCCTGTCCCTCGCTCAGATGGGCGGCAATTTTCTCGGCAGCAATATCATAATAAGGTTGAGACGATCGCGTCGGACTAAAAGGCAACGGCATCGGAATCTCAATTTGCTCCGGGCGCAGATAATCAGCAACGATCGCCCGCGCCAGCACCTTACCATTTTCCATCGCCGGATAGGCAATCACCGGCACCGATTGCAAAATCCGATAAGCTTTCAATGTGATCAATTCTGGATCGCCAGGGCCAATACCCAAACCGTACAATTTACCAGTAGCCTTAGTCATAATTCATCCTTTTTCGCTAACGCATTCACGGCTGCCGTTGCCATTGCACTGCCACCACGCCGCCCGTGCAACGTAATAAATGGCACTCCCCGACTGTTGGCAGCGAGTTCGGCTTTGGATTCGGCAGCCCCCACAAATCCTACCGGGAAACCCAGAATTAAAGCCGGTTTGGGTGCTCCGGCATCCAACATTTCCAGTAGTCGGAACAAAGCAGTCGGGGCATTGCCAATTGCCACAACCGCACCCTCCAAGTTATCCAGCCATAAATCAAGCGCCGCAGCCGATCGAGTATTTCCTATTTGTCGCGCCAACTCCGGGATTTCGGAATGCCAGAGGGTGCAAATCACCGGATTGTCAGCGGGAAGGCGTTTGCGAGTGATACCTTCGGCCACCATCCGGGCATCGCACAGAATCGGCGCACCTGCGGCGAGGGCTTGGCGTCCGCAGGTGGCTGCACCGGGCGAAGCTGCTAAATCTGCAACAATATCCGTCATGCCGCAACTGTGAATTAGTCGCACGGCTACCGATTCTAAATCGGGCGGCAAGCTTGACAAATCTGCTTCGGCTCGAATTGTGGCAAAGGATTTTGTGTAGATTTCTGTTCCGTCTCGAATGTAGTCAATCATTGTTTAAAACTGCTATGGGAAGTTTGTGGGATTTGTGAAATAGATTTTTTGAATGAACCGCGAAGGCGCGTTAGCGAAGCGGCGCGTAAGCGCTAGGACGCGAAGGGAAAAATATCAAGATAGGTGCTTAAAACTTGTCAGTTTTAATGGTATATTTTTTCACTTTAAATTCCTATTTTCGGTGCTTAACAACTGCTGTAATTGGTCGATCGCCTGCCGATCGACAAACTCACCAAATGACTCCAAAGGCTCTCGAAAGCGCTGATATACCTGCAACATTCGCTCGATCGCACCGGGCATCTCGATCGCACTCACCGCCGGAAAAATTGGTCGCCCGAAGGGCAAATCTTTTCTACCCGCATAAATGTCGTAACCTTCGATCGTCTCGTGTCCTCGCTCAATCTGAATTCCCACCAGCGTGATATCAATTGGCTGGTGCTGGGCGCAGGACTTTTGGCAACCGCTGAAATGAATGTTAATCGGCAGGTCGATCGTCAATTTTTGCGCTAAATCCCTCACCATTGCTAGGGCGTGACTTTGAGTATCTGTCGCCGCCGACGCACAGCCGCTGCTGCCGGCACAAGCCACCAAGCACGAATCTAGGCGAGTCGCTGACGAGTGCAATCCCAAATCGGCGATTTGCTGTTTTACCTCAAAAAGCTGGGAGTTGGGGATATCAGAAATCAACAGATTTTGCCACGGCGTAAGTCTCAGGGTACCGCTGGCTAGATTTTGGGCTAAATTTGCCAAATTCCGCAGTTGCTTTGATTCTAGCCTACCGAGAGGCAGCGCAATTCCCATGTAGGAAAAACCGGACTGTCGCTGAGGATGAATGCCGAGATGTCGGGATTGTTCGATCGCCCTTGCAGATGAGTCGATCGAACGGGCGGGCAAGATGCCCACCCCACAAGGAAATTCACTCTTTGTGGAACAGGCATCTTGCCTGTTTTTGGGAAAGGCGATCGAACGGGCGGGTAAGATGCCCACCCCACAAGGAAATTCACTCTTTGTGGAACAGGCATCTTGCCTGTTTTTGGGAAAGGTGCAAGATGTGAATTGCCATAAAAATGGTAAATTCTGCTGTACCCTTTCTAGATAACTTTCAGCGCCCCAATCTGTCAGCAGGTGACGCAAACGCGGTTTTTTGCCATCAATTCGAGGTCGATTTTTGGTGTATTCAAGATAGGTGCTAGCGAGGGCGGCTAATACTGAAATACATTGCGATTCTTGGATGAAAATTCCTGTATCGCCGTTTAAATGCAGCCGAAAAACGATTTCTGATTGGGTTGAAAGCGCTTCAGCAGCTAATAAAATATCGTTGCGTAAAGCCTGGATCGAAACCGATTCCCCGCCGTCGAAGCCAATACTGAACTTAGGCGAAAGTTCCGACAATTCGGGATGCGTTTGCAGGTAATCATCCCAAGCTTTCACTAGCGGGCGAGTATCCAGTAACTGCTGGCGATCGATCCCTGCTGTCGGGCTTGCCATAATATTGCGAATCGGGTCAACTTCAACGCGGCGAGACGCTATCCCCAATTCCTGCAAGCGGTTCCAGACTTCCGGGGGAATTTCCGAGTGCACTTCTCGGATTTGCAAATTTCCCCGATTCGTCACTTGCAAACAGCCGGTACTGTATTGATCTGCCAAATCGGCGATCGTCCGACACTGCTGCGCGTTTAAAATTCCCCCCGGAATCCGCATTCTCGATAAAACTCCGTCTCGGGCTTGGGAACCGTAAAATAAACCCGGACAAGTCGGCAAATCAGTCAAAGCTAACAAATAATCTCCTCCCCGTGCTACGCAGGGAATCCAAAAGTAAACGCCCACAAAGCGCCCCCGAAATCGGCATTCTGACTTTTACAGTTGCGGCACAGCGCCGGAATTGCACCGGACTTTCCCGCTTTCAGGTTTTAGAAAGGTATCACGAGCTGACCCACAGAAAGCAAAACCCTCAACTTTCTTAACAAAACTTCTGGCGATTGCGTCGGGCCCCGCAAGCTACGGCCCTGTCTCTCCTCTCATCAGCTTTCCTAATCACACTCATCAGTTTAACTGTCGTCAAACCCCTTTACAAACCTTAACGATAGGCG
>NZ_JAUBVD010000078.1:0-25594 GCF_036705675.1 Microcoleus sp. AT8-A3 | reverse complement strand
ACTCGCAGCGGAGTCAGGCTAACCGTCCCTGGATAGGAGAACCTATCCATTTAGGCTAAACGAATCGCACACCGGAATTAATATTAAACTCCTTAAATCCTAAGAAAGCGAATCCGTTGCAGAACTTCCTTTTTTCGCAACAACAAAACAGAAAAAACCCGGTTTGTCCAAAAAACCGGGTTTCTAAATACCCTCAAAGCTTTAGGTTTAATAAAGCTTTGATTCTTAACTCAAAACTATCACCACTCCCAACTTAAAACTGTTGAGATTTTGCTGTTGTTTTTGCCCGATCGAGCTTTAAGATCAACACCCCCAAAGGTGGCAAACACAAGTCGATCGAATAAGCACTGTTGTGGAACCACCACTCCTCAGTCCACTTGCCTCCCAAATTCCCCATATTGCTGCCGCCGTATTCCCGCGCGTCGCTGTTAAACAACTCCGTATAGAAACCAGGTTCCGGCACTCCTACGCGATAGTGAGAGTGCGGCTGCGGGGTAAAATTGCATACTGTCACCACAAACTCGTCGCCATCCTTCTCTCGGCGCACAAATGCCACGACACTGTGTCGGTTGTCGCTGCAATCAATCCACTCAAACCCATCCTCAGCAAAATCTTGACTGTAAAGTGCCGTTTCGCTGCGGTACAAATTGTTCAAATCTTTAAAAAACAGCTTCAACTTTTGGTGCGGCTCGAATTGCAGCAACTGCCACTGCAAATCCCCCCAAACGTTCCACTCGTGCCACTGGCCGAACTCCATCCCCATAAAGATCGTTTTCTTTCCGGGATGAGTAAACATAAAAGTAAACAAACACCGCACGTTTGCAAACTTTTGCCATTCGTCTCCTGGCATTTTCCCGATGATGTGGGCTTTGCCGTGCACTACTTCATCGTGGGACAAAGCCAGCATGAAATTCTCGCTGTGGTTGTACCACATACTGAAAGTTATGTTGTTCTGGTGGAACTGGCGGAACCACGGGTCCATGTGGTAATAGTCGAGCATATCGTGCATCCAACCCATGTTCCACTTCAGGTTGAAGCCCAAACCCCCTACATAGGTCGGCCAAGATACCATCGGCCAAGAGGTAGATTCTTCGGCGATCGACAGCGCACCTGGGAAATAGCTAAAAATGACGTGATTCGCCTGACGCAGAAAATCTGCAGCCTCGATATTTTCCCGGCCCCCGTACTGGTTGGTCAGCCATTCTCCAGGTTCGCGACAGTAATCCAAATAAAGCATCGAGGCTACGGCATCTACGCGAATCCCGTCGATGTGGTACTTGTCAAACCAGAACAGAGCGTTTGATACTAGGAAATTCCGCACTTCGTTGCGGCCGTAGTTAAATACTAGGGTTCCCCACTCTTTGTGTTCGCCCTTGCGGGAGTCGGCGTGTTCGTACAAGTGAGTTCCATCAAAGAAAGCCAAGCCGTGGCCGTCTTTGGGGAAATGTCCCGGTACCCAGTCCACCAGTACGCCAATGCCGTTGGCGTGGCACTGGTCAACAAAATACATGAAATCTTCAGGTGTGCCGTAGCGGGAAGTTGGGGCGAAATAACCGGTGACTTGATAGCCCCAAGAACCGTCGAAAGGATGTTCGGCGATGGGCAGCATTTCGATGTGGGTGAATCCCAAATCTTTGACGTATGGTATCAGCCGATCGGCTAATTCCCGGTAAGTCAGAAAGCGCGCCCCCGGATTGAGTTCCGAAACCTGCACGGCGGGTTGTATTTCCCCATTTGGTAGCACGGCGGGTTCGTCAGTAGCGGCGTGCAGCCAAGAACCGATGTGGCATTCGTAAACCGAAACCGGCTGCGTCAGTGGGTCTGTGTGCCGCCGCTTTTCGATCCAAGCGCTGTCGTGCCAAGTGTAGGTATCTAAGTCGGTGACAATTGATGCTGTTTTGGGCCGCACTTCTTGCTGGAAACCGTAAGGATCGGACTTTTCGTAGGGATGTCCGTCTTGGTTTTTCACTTCGTATTTGTAGGAAGTTCCCACGGATAGTCCCGGAATAAATAATTCCCAGATGCCGTTTTGCGATTTCCGCATTTGATGTTTGCGGCCGTCCCAATAGTTGAAATCTCCTAAAACAGAGACATTGCGGGCATTCGGGGCCCAAACGGCAAAATATACTCCTGTGATGCCGTCTACTTCGGTGAGGTGCGCCCCCAATTTTTCATAAATCCGGTGATGATTGCCTTCTGAGAATAGGTGCTGGTCGAATTCTGTGAGTTTGGGCGATCGAAAGGCGTAGGGATCGTAGATGAAGCGCTCGTGTTCCCCTTCTTTGACCCGCAATTGATAGTTTGCTAGTTCTGGGGTGTCGATCGTACATTCAAAAAAGTGAGGGTGATGCTCTGATTTCATCGGGTATTGGGCCCTGGCCTCCGGCAAAACTACGGATACCGCATCCGCATTCGGCAGATAAGCTCGGACGACCCAGACTTTTTTGCCATTTTCTTCGATCGCATGAGGGCCTAGCACTTCAAATGGATCGTGGTGCTGATTCCAAACAATGCGGTCAATCTGTTCAAAGGGGACGGTCGCGGGCATAAAACTACTTACCTCAATCTTTTAACTAAATGGCTTTCAAAACCTAGAGCGGCGCTGCACTTTACATTTCGATACATTTTTGATTGCTGATCCTACCACTGATTAGCACGATCTTGACTGCTGCAGATCCAGCGCGCGTCCTTGCACACACAGCAGGCTGTTGCCTTGCCGACGGCCGAGCTGGGGTTTTACTGCTAACATCTAAGTATAGAAATAGTGAACGAACCTGACGGTCAACTGAGTACAGTTAGACCGCCGGCTTCTTTTTCCTTTTTTTCAAAGGCTTTTTTGAGTGACGGAGTTCCCCCGCCACTTTCGTAACTTAGACCAATTCTCTTTATAAGCTTAGCTGAGTTTTTATCTCGATCCAAAGATTCTCCGCATTGACAAGAATGCCAGCGCTCCGACAATTCTTTCGGTACTTTGTTGAGGCAATTCCAGCAATGTTGAGAAGTTCCTCTTGGAGAGACAAACAAAATGCTTTTACCCAATTTCCAGGCGACATATTTTAGGACGCTGGCGAATTGCCCATGAGCAGCATCAAGCATGGATTTATTCAAGCCACTTTTAGCTGACTGACCGTTCGGCAAATAAACCAAATTACCATTTTCAACATCTGTCTTGGGCTGGGCACGTCTAGTTAAATTTTTGACACTCAAGTCTTCAACAACTAAAACCTCACATTTACCGAATAGCTCATGTGCAGTTTTAAACTGAAAATCTAATCGGGATCTAGCTACAAACTGATGGAGTTGGGAAATCTTGTCCTTGATAATCTTCCAAGGCTTAGAACCCTTGACTCTATTAGCTAACTTCGCTTGAAGTTTTGCCAATTTCTGGGCAGAATTCCTCAAAAACCTAGGATTCTCAACTCTCTCGCCATTGGAAAGATAGACGTAATTAGTGATTCCCATATCGATGCCAACAGTATTTTCGACCGTCGGTTGAATTTCTGCAACCGTTACGGGAACTGTTTTATCTTCTAGCGTCAGGGAGATATACCACCCATCAGCTTCTCTGATAACTGTTCCCGTCTTAACTGTGAACCTTGTTGGTATTGGACGGTGGAAAACCATAGGTACTTGACCTATTTTTGCGAGGTCAATACAAATCCTATTTTCCTCGTCCTTGACAATATCAAGATTGTCTAGTTGAGGATAAGTGAAAGATTTGTAGTAATGAAGCCCTTTGAATCTGGGCTTGCCTCTACGATTGCCATTTGTGTCCGGCGTGGTGAAATTTGAAAAGGAAGTTTCCACCCTGTTGACGACATCTTGCAAGACCTGCGAATCTAACACTTTATAATCAGGGAATAACTTTTTTGTGTTTTTCAGGTCAGCCAGTTGTATGGTTTGCCACTGTACATATCCGCCTTCAATGTTCGAGAAAACATCACCTTTCCTGGTTAGAGGATTGCCTGACTCATCCTTTTTTCTACCATCCCTAGTTTGCACTCTCGTCAAAGAAATATTTTGATAAATTTCCTCAATCGGGACTATCGAAACAATCAAGGGGCAGGCGTTGATAGGTGTTCTCGTGGCTGACCACCACCTAAATCTATCGCCAAGTCGGTAGTTGTACTGCCGACGACAGAGCTCTAGGTGAGCCACCATCGTTGTTAGTTGGGCTTTTGTGGGTTTGAGGCGGTATTTGTAAGTGAGTTGCATTTTTTAACTTTCTTTTTTCGACCTTTGCATAGTATAGTTTGTGTATGTCCAAAATGCCACACCAAAGATTACCATTTCAACACTTAGGAAGTACATCGAAAATCAAGATACTTCCGAAGATTAATTCATAGTGGCTAAGTCTAATTGTCGGTTTCCGTCCCTCCACCCGACGCTTCTTTCCATCACGCGGGCGTAATTCCCAACGGGGTACTTCGCGCAGCGCTCAGATGTGTCCCCTCTAAATATACCGAGGGACTTCCCGGCTGGTAGTTCAAACAAATTGAAAAATTTATATTTTTTCCCAAATATCCTTGACTTATTTTTTTATATGTGATCGGGAGTTTTTATTAAACTCTTGTCGATTGGCGACTCCCGGAGGGTCAACCCTGTAAGTGTTGGGGAGCAGTTAATAGTTTACCTGGAATTTTCAGGCAGGGAGCATCGCCCGATCGGTAGACTTTCACATCTCGGAGGCGGGGTTTCCCCACAAAGTCCGTAAATTTGGGCAATACGCTCAAACGGCGAAGGATGCTTAACTCGGTATTGAGGAATCAAAGCTAAAGGACTCAGTCTTCGAGCATCCAAGTCTCTGCTTGCTTTCCTCTCGTCTGCGGGCCACAGCGGCGGGGATGGCAAGCGAGACTCCATAGAGTGCAAAATTTGCGTCGAGTCTCGCTTGCCTCCGGTTGATATTCAGTTGAAGCAGCAGCACTGGCAATGTCCTCAAACATCCTGTCACAGGCTTGAGTTTCAAAAGGTGCAGGCCGGGAGTCATTCGATTTTAGATTTTAGATTTTAGATTAAAGAATTGACACCACGGATAAATCCGGGGGCTTGAGGCTGCAAGGATTTTGGATTGATTCCACGGATAAATCACGTGGCCGGTACCATCAAGAAATTATTGGTCAAATTTTCTACTTGAAAGGGAATGCTCCTGTAACGCAGCGAATCAGCGGACTTTGCTGCGGTAACGGGACGTACTGAACTTTAGTAAAAGCAGCAGAGAATCACTAACACCCAACTTGAGACCTAGACCTATGAGATGAAAAAATGCGAGGAGCGAACGATTTTTCACCTGGAGGCTAGGCTCGTTGGGAACCAACTCCGAGATAGCCCTAGTTAGGGCTTTTTAGGAGCAGGGGCAGGGCTAGTAGTTGGAGTAGCCTTTGGAGATGGAGAAGAAACAGGAGGATTAGTAGTGCCAGCGCCCGGAGAGGGGCTAGGGGAGCTGGGGGTGGTGGTATCTCCTCCGCAGGCGCCGAGGGCTGCTGCCAAGCCCACGACCAAAGTCAAACGAATTAATCCTTTGTTCATAAAAACTCCTTAAGATTGAAAACCCATCGCAAGGAAGGGAAGAGTGTACTTGAGAAACAATGCTGGCACGAATAGCTCAACGATTCGCTCGTTGATTACAATACTGCATTTATTAATAAATTTCACATAGATTATCGCTAACCAGCAAAGATTTCTTTTTTTTGGCAAATCCTGAAGTCAAAGAGACCAGTGGTAGGATGGGTTGGTTGGCTTGTGAGGTATCCTTGGTAAGGATAACCGATCGAACGCAGATAGCCACTACTGGCGCTCTGGGAGACAAAAAACTCTTAACCTCAATCAAGCTGAAGCTACCCCACTTTACGTATTGGTGAACTTTATGACCGCTGCTATCAGATCCCCGGATTCTCCCCGCTCCCGATCGACCCGCAAGCCCGCTGCTGGCCCAGCCAAAAGCAAAGTTACTTCTATTGCCAAAGCTAGGCGGGCGAAGACAGGGCCGGTATTGCCCAACTACTCGCCAGCAGACGAACAGGCTCAGGTTCGGCAGTCCGCATCGGTGCTGAAAGTCTTGCCCAATCGCCAGCAGCAGCCAGTGTGGTTGCGCTCGCTCCTGCAGGCACAGCGCGCCTCCTCAGTGGTAGCAGTTATGCTTTTGGGCGGTGCTCTGAGTCTCTACGGCTTGACAGTTTACGGCGAGCAGCGCTGGAGTCAGGAGTATCAAAAACTGGAAACTCTGCGCCTCCGGGAACAACAATTGAGTGCTTCTAGTGAAGTCTTGAAACACCAACTTGCTAAAGAAGCCCAAAATCCCGAAACCGGTTTGGCTCCGCAGAATCCTGGGGACACGATTTTCTTGCAGCCGGCCCCTGAAACTCGATCGCCCGTTGCGGCACCAAATTCTGAGCCCGCTCTCCAGAATCGAGCCGGTGTGGAAACACCGCTGGGCTATTAAACCTGTGTCAAAGCGGAGAGCGCCCTCCGGGCATGAGTGTCCGAGGGCATGAGAATTTGAGGCTCTAATTTCCTTTTTGACTTTTTTCCAAGTCGCGATCGATTTTCAGTTTCCCACCGGAAGTTACAGATTAAAAATAATTAAGACCACTTCAAAAAACAGAATGCAACTTTAGGTGCGATCCAAACCCTGATAGGGACTGCTCATTCCCAAGCCGTGAATTTTATATTTTAAGATTTAAGTTATAAATTATCAATTATACAACGCTCTAACTTGCTATTGAATTTTTAATGCCATGAGCTACGACCCCCGTTTTGACCGCTACAGATCGCCGAATTTCAAACGCACAAAACAGGCGGGCGATTCCCTACGGGATAGCTTCGCCGCGCGTACTGGGTGGAAAAAATCAGCAAAACCTAGAGATTCCGGCAGTTTCGGCCGATCGCCACAACAGACGGCTGCATCTTGGGGGCGACCGGTGGAGCGTTTAAAGCGCAGCAAGTTCCGTTTGTGGGCGGTGTGGGCGGTGTTGATGCTGGGGGGGCTGGGGCTGGCTGTGAATTTGTTTTATTTGCAGGTGACGCGAGCTCCGGCGCTGCGTAAACAAGCTCTTCAGCAGCAAACTCTCAAAACGAAGCCGTTTGTACCGAGACGCCCGATAATTGACCGCGCAGGAAATGTTTTGGCGATCGACAGACAGGTGTACACGCTCTACGCTCACCCGAAGTTATTTAACCACTCGAAGGCGGAAATTGCTGCTAAGTTGGCTCCGATGCTGGCGATCGAACTGACTCCGGGCACTACGTCGGAAACTGAATTGATACGTAGGTTTAATCTTGCTGAAAGCGGTATTACAATTGCGGAGTCTCTACCTCAAGAGGTTGCCGATCGCGTCGCTGGGATGCAAATTAAAGAGAGTCTGGTGGATGGCTTGGAGTTGCTGCGTCAGCAGCAGCGTTTTTACCCACAGCAGGAGTTGGCGGCGGATATCCTCGGTTATGTGGATGGGGAACGGAAGGGACAAGCTGGGGTGGAATACAGCCAGCAGAATTTGTTGGAACGATCGATGCCGTCGATTCAGTTTAGCAGGTCGAGCAATGGGAATTGGGTTCCCGATCGGCTGACGGCGGGATTTGTGCAGCTTGATGACTTGAAATTGCAATTGACGATCGACAGTCGCTTGCAGCGGGCGGCCCGAAGTGCCCTCAAGGAAAAAATGAAGCAACACGATGCGAAGCGGGGCACAGTGATTGTGATGGATGCCAGTAACGGGGAATTGCTGTCAGTTGTGGCGGAACCTTCTTATGACCCGAATCAATATTTTAATTTCGATTTGTCGCGCTATAAAAATTGGGCTGTAACTGATGTTTATGAGCCTGGTTCGACTTTTAAAGCGATTAATGTGGCGATCGCTCTGGAAGCGGGTGCGGTGAAACCTAATACTGTGTTTAACGATGAAGGTCGGATTTACATGAATCCCTGGACTATCCAAAATTCCGATTACCAAAGAGCAGGCGCGCGCGGCCCTTCGACTGTTACTGAGATTTTGAAACATTCTAGTAATGTGGGGATGGTGCACATGATGAGAACCATGAAACCTTCTCTTTACTATCAAGCTTTAGAAAAACTTGGACTCGGACAAACAGCAGGAACTGATTTGCCTTTTGAAGTAAGCAGTCAACTTAAAAATCGAGAGCAATTTATTAACTCTCCTGTGGAAGTTGCTACTACGGCTTTTGGGCAAGGTTTTTCGATTACTCCGATGCAGTTGGTGCAGCTTAACGGCGCTTTGGCTAATGGTGGCAAGTTGGTGACTCCTCACGTTGTGCGGGGACTTTTTGATAGGGAAGGTGAAGCTTATTGGAAGCTTCCGAGGCCGGTTCCAAAGCAGGTTTTTTCGCCGGAAACTACTAAGCAGGTGTTAGAAATGATGGAAACTGTGGTTGATGGCGGTACGGGGAAAGCTGCACAAATTCCTGGGTATCGGATTGCTGGAAAAACGGGCACGGCTCAAAAAGCTAATGCTGGTGGGGGTTATTCTGACAAGGCGATTATTACTAGCTTTGTGGGGATCATGCCTGTGGAGGCTCCTCGGTATGTGGTTTTGGCGGTGATTGATGAGCCGAAGGAGGGTTCTTCGGGGGGTACGGTGGCGGCGCCGATTGTGGAGTCGGTGATGGAGGCGCTGATTTCTATTGAGAAAATTGCGCCGAGTAAGAAGTAGTTGATTATACAGCATATTCGGTGGTTGATGAAGTAAAGTAGCCGCTATATTTATGTTGTGTGATTTTAATATGTAGGGTGCGGATCTGCGACCTTTTAAATAGAACTTGCAGATTGACGGGTGTATCCGCACCTTACTTAGGAATGAGAATTAAATAACTCCCACTCTTGAAAGTGGGATGGGCGTCCCGCCCGTCCTTTTTGGACGGGCGGGAAGCCCATTCCACAATAAAAATTAAAATTGTAAGTTATTTAATTCGCGATCCTTACTACAAGATTGTGTGTACTTCATGAACCTGGAATATGCTGTATCTGAGATGTTGCACCATTCTCAATAAGCCTTTTATGAACAGGCTTTTCTGCCTGTTCCACAAGAAAATTCACTCTTTGCGGAACAGGGCGAAAAGCCTGTTAAGCGAGAATGGTACTCTGGGCGTGAGTTAGATCGGAGATATTGCGTCAAGAATTGACATCGAATATAAGCATCGACAACAAGGCTATTGACGACGCGGTAATGCCGTTTCCCTAGCCCAAAATAATTGAGCGCCCTGTCAGTAACAATATCTTTTGTTGTCGTTGGGTTTTGATTGTCTTTGGGAGGTGCGTTTATGTCCTAGGAGAGTGGAGATGATGATGCAGCGTTGGCTGTTTCTTAAATTGGGATGATATAGTGTTAGGGTTCCTTTGGCTCTTATACTCGTTAGCGTGCAGTCGTGGTCGCTTCGAGATACGGGGCAACCTCTGTGGTTGAACATGACGCGCCGGATTGTGCCGTTTGTTTTTTGCTCGTTGCTGTCATTTACTTGGAGCACTGTTGTTTCATCTGGATCTATTTGAATTTGCGGTTCTAGGTTTTTCCATTGACTGGCTGGTATTTGGGCTGGGGGAATGTCGGCTGGATGGACTGCTACTTGTACGTTTTCTCCTACTTGTTTGAAGCTGGCTTGCCATGAAATTTTGGATCGTTTGGCGTTGCTGCGGGCAAGTTCCATTGCCCAATAAGCCCGATCGAGCGATACCTTTAAACGGTGGTTGTTGATAAACATTAGCCAAGAGGGGGCGACGATCGCACAAAATATTCCTATGATTAAAATAATTATCAATAGCTCAATCATGGTAAAACCTGGGGCAGGTGTAGTGGCTCTGCCTTTGAGCGTTTTATTTATTGACACGTAGATGCACTCCCTGATATTTAGCTGGACAAAAAAACAGCTAGGAGGAGCTATTTTTTATTGGGTATATTTTAACTTTGGGTTTGGCGAGTGTGTAGATCGGTATTTACTGAAAATTTATGCGACTTTAAAAAAACTGCGCCCGATCGCACCAGATCCCGAAGATATGTAGGGAGAATCTAAATGAAAGCAGCCAAGCTAGGAATTGGAGTTTTGAGGCAGGAGGGAGAAGAAAAAGCTCTCCTGAGTTTATGGCGTAAAATATAGCAATCAATACAGTGAGAGGGATGAATTTTTATTTATGAATGAGAATTAAATAACTTCCACTCTTGAAAGTCGGATGGGCTCTTATAGCCCGTCATGAGTGGACGGGCGGGACGCCCATCCCACAATAACAATTAAAATTATAAGTTATTTAATTCGCGATCCTTAGACTATCTATTAGACTTGGCTGGAGTCAAGGTGAAAACTTGTACTCAAATAGAGGGACAAGTTTACTTTCTATCCTCGTGTTTTAGCGTCAGGAATAGTTGGCTATCACGGCGAGAATTATACGGGAGAACTCCATCAGAATCGTGCACAGTTGTGGGCGATCGCGATCGGATATAATCATTGCCCGGTTGATTGTAGGGAAACGGCACTCCGGTGTCCTAATTTCGGGTAATATCAAATCTGTTAGCATCGAAATTATTCATCTATCTATTCTCGACCTCTGGGTAAATGGGCGTCAATCCCTTGTCCGGGGCGGTTAATACATTCTCTTTTTTTCACCGCAGATATCAGGGCTGTTTCATTCTCTTGTAGGGGCTGCCCCCCGTGGCAGCCCCCATGTCTCAAACGCCTGTGAAGTCGTCTCTAGGGGTAGGCATTCTTGGCACTACAAGAGTCAAAATCGGGATTTTCGCGAGAATGAAACCGCCCTGCCCTGCTTGAGGGAGGGATTACTTGTTATCTTGAGGTTTATTTAAAGAATTAAGATGATTGTTCATATCCTGCAAATATTTTGCTAAAACAGGATACTGCGAAGTTGCTAGGAGTGCATCTTTTTTCTGGCTGACAGTTGTTTCTAAGGGCAAAACGCGATAGTTAGTTTTATTGTTCTGAGTATAGCGGTGTACCCAAGTAGGATGTGTTTTTACATCGGTAATTTCTGTGGTTTTTTCGGGAAATTTTTTGCGAATATTTACTTGCAAAATCACGCCTAAGTCTGTATATTTTTTATTCTGACCGGAAATGAAGTTTCCCATTGAATAAATGGCTACAGCTTTGCGGGTTTTGCCATTTTTGCCGGGAAAATTAAAAATTTTGTAAGGTTGGACGACGTGGGGATGGCTGCCTAGAATGATGTCTGCACCGGCTTTTAATAGGTTTTCAACTAATTGTTTTTGTTGGGGGTTTGGCTGGCGCTGATATTCGTCGCCAAAATGCAGGGAAATTGCGATAATATCTGCTCCTTGTTTGCGGGCTTTGGCTATGTCTTTGACTATCTTTTTTTCGTCGATTAGGGAAACTAAGTAATCTTTGCCTTTGGGTATGGGAATGCCGTTTGTGCCGTAGGTGTAGGCTAGCTTGGCTAGTGAAATGTTGTTTTTGGTGCTGATAAAAGTGCGATCGGCTGCGGCGGCTGATGTGGCTGTTCCTATGGCAGCAATTTTGCGATCGCTCAGATTGGCGATCGTCCTAATTACCCCTTTTTCTCCACGATCTAAAGCATGATTGTTCGCTGTTGTCAAGATATTAAATCCGGCTTTTTTAGCAGCATCCGCTAATTGAGCCGGTGCGTTAAATAGCGGATATCCCGTATATCCGCCCGCATCGGAGCCCGCTAAAGGTGTTTCGAGATTTCCGATTACCCAATCGCCTGTTGACAGGATACTTTTAACTGGTGCGAAGAAATTGTCAAAATTGTATGTTTGCTTTTTTGCGTCGTAGCCCGATCGCGTTTGGGTACTGTGCATCATGATGTCGCCGACAGCAATTAGTTTTGCTTCTTTGATCTCAGACTTGGGTTGGGGGGGAACAGGGGTTGCTATTGGCGAGCGACTTTCTGTAGGCTGTGTGTTGGTTTGTGGCGTTTGGATATTGCAGCTAGCCATTAACAATGCAGCTATTACCGAGAGCGTCGGGGGAAATTTCATAATTTATCTATAGTAATTTATCGTGTTTATGGTATCATTAATAATCGCAATTTAGGCAGTTTTTTTTTTTGAACCACAGAGAGCACAGAGAACACAGAGGAAAAGAAGAAAACAGAGATGTTGACAAGTTTTGTTAGGATATCGATGGTTTGCTGGCTACTGGAGAAGGAATGTTTAAAAAATATTTGATTATTGGATTTATCATTTTTGCATCTGTTATCGGTTTAGGTACTTTGAGCTATGCTGAAAGTTGGGCCGATAAACCTTTTGAATTTGCCTTGATTGGCGATTTGCCCTACAGTGCCGAACAGGAAGCACAATTTCCGAGTTTGATTGCAGATATCAATCGATCGCCCGCAGCGTTTGTCGTCCACGATGGCGACATTAAAAACGGTTCTAGTGTGTGCGATGATGCAACGTTTGTCAGCCGCAAGCAGTTATTTGACAATTTTGAGATACCGTTTATTCTAGCTTATGGTGACAATGAATGGACGGATTGCCACCGTTCAAAAAATGGCAGTTACGATCCAGTAGAAAGACTCGCTAAACTGCGGGAAATATTTAGCAACGGTAATCAAAGTTTGGGAAAGCGCACCTTAACTCTCACCCGTCAAAGCGAAAACCCGCAGTTTGCTAAATTCCGCGAAAATGTTCGCTGGATTTATCATGGCGTTGTATTTTTCGCGATTAATATGCCGGGAAGCAACAACAATTTTGGCCGCACTCCCGAAGCAGATGCAGAATATGCCGATCGCAATTGGGCTAACTTAGCCTGGATCAAAGAATGTTTTGCTTTAGCCAAACGCAGCAACAGCAAAGGAATTGTGTTAGTTGCACAGGCAAATCCGGGATTTGAACTCGATCCGACGGACAAAAGAAGAAGCGGCTACAACGATTTTATCGCAACTCTGGAAACAGAAACAGGCAATTTCCCAGGGCAGGTTGTATTCGTTCACGGCGATACTCACTATTTCCGCATCGATAAACCTTTACCATATTTTACCGATGAGACTCAATTACCGAGAATGAAAAATTTTACTAGAGTTGAAACTTTTGGTTCTCCAAATGTGCATTGGTTACGGGCTTTTTATGAACCGGAAAATCCTAATTTATTTGAATTTAAGCAGCAGTTTGTTCCGCAAAAATAGGCTGTTAAACAAAATTTTTATGCCAAATAAATATTTTTTGGATTACAGTGAAGATAGGTAGAATCGAGGAATTTATTTATGACGATCGCAACTGAGCGCCTCACCCTTGAAGAATTTCTGAAACTGCCAGAAACCAAACCTGCTAGCGAATATATTGAGGGGGATATTATCCAAAAACCTATGCCGAAAACAAAGCATAGCTTATTGCGATTAAAAGCCTGCAACGAAATTAATCAGGTGACGGAAACTCCCAAGATAGCTTATGCGTTTCCAGAGTTGCGGTGTACGTTTGGCGGTCGATCGATTGTTCCAGATATTGCGGTACTATTGTGGGAACAAATTCAATTTGATGAGAGCGGTGAACCAGTCGATGATGTGCGAATTGCGCCGTATTGGGCGATCGAAATCCTGTCGCCACAACAAAGCTCAAATCGCGTAACTAGAAAAATTATTCACTGTCTGCAACATAATTGTCAGTTGGGGTGGCTAATCGATCCAGACGATCGATCGATTTTAGCGTTTTTGCCCAACCAACAACCGCAATTCTGCGAAGGTAGCGATGTCGTTCCTGTGCCCGAAATGATTCCCCTGAATATCACCGCCGAACAGGTGTTTAGCTGGTTGAGAATGCAAGAATGAATCAGGGCGATCGTCTTTTTTTACATGACATCCGGTTTTAAATCTCCTTTTTTAAAGTCTCGCGTTGCGCCGAAGCAAGGCAAGTGTAGTTGCGGTTTCAACCGCCGATCGTAGGGGCGGGTTTCACCGACAATTATTGTCAATAATCGACAATCTAGTAAACCCGCCCCTACCCAACTGTAAATCCCCATCTATGTTTTTCTACTGCGATCGAAATCAAGGTTCATGTAGTTATTGGTGGTGTGGGGGCGGGTTTATATAGATTGTTTGTACTCGTTATATATTGTCTGTAAAACCCGCCCCTACATATATTGTCTGTAAAACCCGCCCCTAGGAAATTCCCTATTTCCGCCACCTGTCAAATTGGTCTTCGGAACAGCCATTAATAAATTGATTGCTCACCCAACCGTCAAGGATTGTCAAAGTTTCATTAGGAGGATTACCTGAAAATCTGGCCGCAATTTTCACCCACTTACCTTGTCTGCTGACAGCCCTAACTCCGTCTCCCCTTTTCAATTTAGCAACAACTGGGTACTGATTGCCTGGGCCTTTGCGAATGTTAATAGCGCCACCTTCACCAGTAATAAACGAGCATTGAGTTTGCTTTTTTAAAGCTTCTGCTTTTGCGGGAGCCAGACTTTGCTGCTTGCCGAAAACAGGAAAACTGTAAAGTGAGAAGCTAAAACTTGCAACGACGGCTGCAATAAAAAAGGCTTTTGATTGAGTGAAAATTAGCATTATTTCATTTCCTTGGATTGGCTGAACTGAAGTCCTGACTATAATTTTTTTGAGAAGGGCTTCAGTCCTTACTACTAACTGTTATTTGACAGAGGCAAACCATTCGGTAACACCTTGGGCGATCGCCGCGGCTAACTTCTTCTGTTCTGTCGGATTCACAATCCATTCAAACTCTTCGGGATTGATCATAAATCCCAATTCCATTAAAACAGATGGAGCAACTGCAGGACGAGTCATGGCTAAGTTGTTCCAGAATACACCATAGCTCGGACGGTTCAACTTGGCAACTAAATAATTGTGCAAAAACATTGCCAAACTGTGCGCTTGCGGGTGAAACCAGAAAGCGCCGACGCCTTTAGTATTAATGGCGTCGCCGTTATCCGGCAAAGCATTGTAGTGAATTGAAATTGCGATCGCAGGTTCTTCTTTTTGAATCATTTCCACCCTTGGCGGCAAATCCAAATCGACATCTTCTACTCGCGTCATTAGCACATTCGCGCCCCGATTTACCAATTCCTGTTGCACCAATTTCGACACCGTTAAAGCTACTGTTTTTTCCCTAATTCCCACTGGGCTCACAGCACCTCCATCCTGCGGCCCGCCGTGTCCCGGATCGATGAGAATCTTAATTCCCGACAGCGGTTTTGCTTGCGACACAGGCATCATGCTTGTATTCACCGGCGGGTGTTTTAAAGACAGCACTAAAGTTGTGCCGTCGTATCTCAATTTATAGCCCCACTGTTGGGCCGATTTGAGATTAAAAGTGTATTGTACTTGCAGTGGCGATATTTGTTGCCATTCCAAACGCGAAATTACCGGGTCATCGTCGAGGCGAATAATGTCAGTTTGAGCGGTGGTATTGTACAGGGTTAAGGTGAAAGTGCGTTCTCCTTCCTGCACGGTGACTGGGACGGGTGTTTCTAAGGGAAATAAGACCTCTGTCCAGCCGGAAACTTGACGCGATCGCGCGCTGCGAATAATCGATCGCGGAGGCACTGCATCCTTGACAATTTGCACTTCCGATGCTTTAATCCAAGCACCGTAATCAAGTCTGAGCCATTCTCCCTCGCGCCCAATAATTGTTGCTCGCGTTCCCTTCGGCAGCGGTGTCATCCGAGAAAAATCTGTACTCGCCCCGGTTCGGGCAACACCCGGATCGGCCGTTACTTCTGCTATTTCTAAATCCGCCGGAGACAGAATAGAAATCTTGCCAGTACCTTGTTGGCTGATAGTTTGACCGTTCATTGTTAGCTCAAATACAGGCACTCCCAAATCCACTTTTTCTCCTTTTAGTAGCGAGGAGTTAGACTCATTGCCCCCCGTTGGCAAGGCGGCATTAGACTCATTGCCCCCCCTTAGCAAGGGGGGGTTGGGGGGGGTTTTACCGCAGCCTTGATACTGTTCGCTGCCGCCTTTTTCGATCGGGGAGTTTTCACCTAACAGTACAGATTTGTTATCGGGTAGTTCCACTTGCGATCGCGCTTTTAAAGGAATAGTAACTCCCGCCAATTTTACTGAAACTTGAGCATTCGCCGGTGCGATCGCCCCAAAGCAAATATATTCCCCCGGCAAACTCGCGACATCGACTTTCGGCGTCAGGGAATCTTTAGCAAAAGCCAATCCTACAGGGGCTATCGGCTGATTAGACTCGCGCGTCACCTTAATTTTGACTTCCTGATTTTCGTAACGCAAGGTAAAGAGATTTTCGCCGAGTTGCAGCGGAAAAGTCGGGGCGAAATGACCGACTGCCGTGCGCGAAATTTGGTTGCCATTTACTAAAACTTGTCCCGGTGCGGGCGCTGTACCGATTAAAAAGATGCGATCGGCTGTAGTTTTGTGGTTGGCGGGAGGATAAGCGAGAAACAAAGGTTGAGCGGCGACAGCTACAGAGGCGATCGCCATTATCAGGCCAAACACAACTAATCCTAAAAATTTTCTCATTCTACATCGCAACTAATTGACACTCTGTGGGTTATTTATACTAGAACTTGCCCTAAGAAACCGGATTTCTGAGGATTAGCCGTAAGTCTTATTTACTAGACACGGCTCATTTTATCAGGTTTGTAGTTGCAATTGAGCGATCGGCAATATAAATTCCCGCGTAAAACCATTAAGTTTTAATTAGTTCAGAGGTCGTTCTCCACAGTTGATCCAACCGATTCGCCGGCATCGTCAGATACAAAACATCCCCCGTACTCAGACAACAATTCAGTAAATCCCAGCCGTGGAGAGTTTGACACTTAGTTTCCACATAAAGAGGCACAAAATCAGCAGACTTAGCAGCATCTTGAATACGGTGGCCACAGAAAGGATGGTTTGGCGTAATCAAGGTGGCCAAGCAAACCCAGAGACTGTCAGCAGTCATTCCGTTACCCAAAATTCTGCCTCCAATTGCCGCCGCCGCGAAAGCAGGAGCAGCCAATTCCGTCGGGTTCAAAACTCCTTCAAACTCAAAAACTTGCTGCACCATCAAAGCAAAATGTGGGTCTTGATTGCGGACAATAACCGATAGTTTGGGCGCCAATCCTTTAGCGCTTAAGGCAATTTCGACATTAGACATATCGCTGCTAGTTACCGCCAAAAGTGCTGCAGCTTGCTTAACATTAGCAGCTTCCAAAGTTGCGGGCAAACTGGCACTTCCCTGAATGACCGGAATTTTCATTGAGCGAGCCGTGCTCAGAAATCGGCAGTTTGGATCTTGCTCGATCGCCACAATATCGTAACCGTTAGTGTGCAGTTCTTTAGCAATTTGGATACCTATTCCTCCGAGCCCGCAGATAATGTAATGATGGCGCTGCGGCACTCGCGCCACATCCCAATATTCGGTAAAGCGAGTTCCCAATACATAATCGTTGAGCAGTGCGTAGCAGATGCCGATGATGCCAGCTCCAACTAACATCATGACAATTGTAAATAGTTTAATGCTTTCGGGAGCTTGTTCGGCTACTTTTTCATGGCCTCCGGCTCCGGTAATCATCCCTACTGAAAAATAGAGAGAATCGACAATTGAGATATGCTCGTCAACACAAATATAGGTGGCAGTAGCAACGGCAATCATGGCCAGCAGCGTCAGTACAACAATTACTGCTGCTTGGCTGTGCTGCTGAAATCTGTGCAGCCTAGTTAATGTTTTGAGCAGTTTTTGAGTTAAAGTTTTTTGGGGGCTGTGGAGAGTCGGCTGAGTTGCAACAATTAGCCGATCGCCCTGCTGACACTGCCGATCGGCAAGCACCGCCGATACTAAATCAGTTTTGTTAGCAGCCGGGAGATAATAAATCAACATTCGCGATCGATCGTCCCACAAATCGCTCAGTTTGCGATTTTTCCAAGGATGTGTTTCATCGATATATTCTTCGTGAATCGGCCAAGTGCGATCGAACAAACGCAACTGTCCGATCGCCTGATTGCCGAGAGCCGCAAAGGCAAAAACCGGAGCAGCCAATGATGAAACGCTCATGGAAGTGTGATCGGGCAAAGTGTGGTCAATCCTGTCGCCCAAGCTAGTATTGAACAATCTGTTGATAATGCGAATCTGAGGATTGAGAATCCTCGCTTGCATCAAAATTGCCAAATTCACAGCATCATCGTCTCCTGCAATTACTAAAGTGTGAGCGTTTTGAATGCCTGCCGTCAACAAGGTAGAAGCTGCTTGCAAATTACCGACAACCACATCAGAAGTTTCGCCGCGAATTGGGCGATCGCTAATACCAACCACAATCGCTCCTTGCTGTCTCAACAAACAAAAAATCTTGTGGCCCGTGTGCCCCAACCCGCAAACAATGATTCGAGGTTTCATAAAAAGTTATTTGCCAGCCAATTTCGGAGCTGTCCTTTGTAATTTTACTTACCATTGTTGACTGTCGTGGCTTTGCAGAATGTAGCTAAAAACACTATCTAGGATACTTGTGCCACAGTCTCGAAGTGTTGGAAACAAAGAAAAAGCTGTGCCGTGTTTCTAAAGCCGCGTTCCCAAGTGTTGAAATAAACACACCACACTGCCATGTACCTACAGACATGAGGTGCAACTAACCTGATTTAATATTTGAAAAATATCCGGGTGCGACAGCCAACCAGCGGAATTTGAATAGGTAGGGACAGGACACTGCCTATTAGTCACAACTTAAGGTTAAACCCCTAGTCCGGCAGGGGTTAAAACCCCTGCCTAATAGCGAAAGTCCTCGCTATGAGGACTAATGAGTTTAACAGTCTTTTTCTCAGTCCTCTTTAGAGGACTTTAGCTTTGAGGCAGGGAATTCATTCCCTGGCGGACTACCGGTTTAACCTTAAGTTGACACCAATAGACACTGCCCTGTCCCTACAACTATGACTTCCTACATAAATTTAGCTGCCTTAACGGCAGGAGTTATTATGAAATTGACTGCACCCTTATTAGCATCCGCTTTAGTTTTCGTCGGTACTGTCGCCTTTGCAAGCCAAGTGCAAGCAGATCCAGCCAGCAACTCTTGGAATAGCACTAGAACAACATTTCAGTGCGTTACTTCCGGTCGGAATTTTGTCACAATTGCGCGCCGGGGAAATGTCACGACAGATCCAATGATTCTGTGGAAATCTACCGAGTTCGGCCGGGAATATACACCTTGGCAGCGCTGTCAAATTGTTTCCAATAGATTGACCAAAGCTGTTGCCCAGAATGGCGGCAGATTGAGCAACTTGCAGTTAACAACAGGAATTGTTAATAACTTGCCAGTAGTTTGTTACGTGAACGGACGGGGGCGCTGCAACTCTCAAAATCTGCTTTTCACCCTAGACAAGCGCAATGCTAAAAATCCCGGTGATGCTTTAACGAAATTGATTAATTTTGCCCAAGACGGCAGCGGGCCCGTGGCAGTGTTCAGAACCGGAGCTCCATCGGCTGCACCGCAGTTTGTTCCCTTTGGAGATATGGTCGATCGAGCTTTTAATTCTCCCAACAAGAAACCGTCAGTTCCTGTAGCAAAACCGCAGGGCGATCGGGGTATTTAATAGCCGCGCCTCTAACTTGCACCTGACAAATTTTGAAACTATTGTGGGGAGTAGGGGTTGGGCTTCTAGCCCGCCCCTAAATATTTAGACTAAAAAAACTACACTGTCACCCCTTCAATCTTCTCATCAGTTAACTCGTACAACTCGCGCAACTGCTGTAATTTATCCGCATTCGGCTGCCAAAAACCACGTCCGTTAGCCTCCAACATTCGCCCTACAATATTGCGAAAAGCTTCAGGATTAGCCTCCCGCAACTTCTGCGCCATTTCCTGATCTAAAGCATAAGTATCCGCAGCTTGTTCGTACACCCAACTATCAGTAAAATCAGCCGTTCCGCCCCAACCAATTAACGCCGTCATCCGCTGCGAAATTTCATAAGCGCCGCCCGAACCTTGATTGACCATCGCGTTAGCCCACTTAGGATTTAGCAACTTAGTTCGATATTCCAAACGCAGCAAATCTTCTAAATTGCGCGGAGTTGTATCCTGAGAAAAACTTTCTACAAAACTGGTATTGACTTTTTTGCCGCGTTGCTTTTCTGCGGCTTTCTTCAAGCCGCCAGTATTCGCATAATACTCTTGAATATCAGTCAAACCGTATTCCACAGAATCAATTTCTTGAATTATGCGATCGCACCCTTGCAACAACTGAGTCAAAACCTCCGGCCTCGCTTCCCCCTTATCCTTCCTCCCGTAACTAAAAACATTGCGACTTTCCCAAGTTTTCCCCAACTCATCCCCCGATTCCCAACTACCATCAACAACCCTATCGTTAACCAAAGAACCAAAATCCCCAGCCGGATTAGAAAACAACCTTGCCGAATAATTCTGCACACCTTTTGCCTGCAAAATCAAAGCGTGTTTGCGAATAAAATTCTCCGATTCCGGTTCATCAGCATCCGCCGCCCGCACGAACAAATCATCCAACAATTCAATAATATTCACAAAGCTATCACGGAAAATCCCCGAAAGATTTCCCAACACATCAATCCGGGGATGACCGACCTCAGCTAACGGTTTTAATTCATAGCGAACAATGCGGCCAGTACCTTCTTTTAGAGGTTCAGCCCCCACCAATTCCAGCATAATTCCAATAGATTCGCCCCGCGTTTTAATCGCATCCAAACCCCACAACATCACCGCCACAGTCTCAGGATAATTCCCCTGTTCCTCAAGGTGCTTGTCGATAATTTTCCGAGCAATTTCGCGCCCCCTTTCATAAGCAGCAGGAGAAGGCATCCGATAAGGGTCTAAAGCATGAATATTCCTGCCAGTTGGCAACACCCCAGCCCCATCCCGCAACAAATCCCCACCCGGTGCAGGCAGAATATATTCCCCATTCAAACCCCGCAAAAGATTAGTCAACTCATCCGTCGTTTGCAACAACAAATCACGCACCAACAAACCCTCCTCAAAAACCCCACCCAACCCCTCTTTCTCTTCCTCTCTGCGCCCTCTGCGCCTCTGCGGTTCATTTTCTTCAAAAACCAGTTTTTGCACCTGTTCCTGTGATAACCTCTCCCCAAAATAAGCCTCAAGATAAGAGGTCATTTCCTCAGAATTAGGCGGTTCCCCAAGAACGTGCAAACCCGAAGAAAACAAGCGAGATTCCACCACCTGCAAATACTCGTAAAGCTTCACCAAATAGCGGTTAAAAGCATCAGCACTGAACATTCCCACATTCTCAAAACTAAAAGCAATCCCCAATTTTCGAGCATCCTCAAACGGACAATCAGCCTCCAAACCGCTATCTAAAATTTTCTTACAAATAGCCTCTTTCAGCACATAATTCTTAGCCGTATCTTCCCGATATTCCGCAATCAAATCCCGCAAAGCCATCAATTCCTTGTACAATCCCGCGCGGCCGTAGGGCGGCACGTTGTGAGAAATCAAAACACCGTAACCGCGCCGTTTTGCCAACATCGATTCCGAGGGATTGTTGGCAGCATAGATATAAAGATTCGGCAAACTTCCCAACAGAATATCCGACCAAGAATAGCCAGTATTTCCCAGAGGAGATCCCGGCAACCATTCAACAGTGCCGTGCATTCCGAAGTGAACCACAGCATCAGCTTGCAAATCATTTTGCAGCCACTTGTAAAAAGCAGCGTATTGAGGGTGAGGCGTCAAATCGCGATCGAACATTAAGCGCATCGGATCGCCCGAAATTCCCAGCGGCGGCTGCAAACCTATCCAAACATTGCCCAGTTGAATGCCACCGATTTGGAACTCGTCGCCGTCTGTCTTAATTCCAGTACCCGTTAAAGATTTCCACTGTTTTTCGATACGACTTGTTAACAGATAGCCCAGCCATTTTTCTAAAGTTTTGACATTAACAGTCTCTTTTGTGGTACGGGCATCTTGCCCCTCACAAGTAGCTTCATCCGCTTCTTTCACCCTGCGAATTAACTCCTCACCGTCAGCCGGAATTTCTCCAACTGTATAACCTGCTGCTTGAAGTTTGTGCAGGAAATTTAGCAGCGATTTCGGTACATTTAATAAAGCAGCCGTACCCGCCGCCCCGTAACCGGGAGGAAACCCGTAGAGAATAATCGCAATTTTCCTTTCAGATGGCGGAGTTTGACGTAGTTTCACCCAATTGTTAATTCTACTTGTCAGGCGTTTCGCCCGATCGGGAACCAGATAAATATCCTCACCCACCAAACCGCCCAGGGGAACAGGATCGATCGCACCATCCAACTCAGGCAAAGCATACAATACCACACTTTGCAAACCTCCAATCCCCTGACGAGTCCAAGAATGGATATCCTGAATCAGCAGAGGTGCGGACACAAAATAAGGTACATTTTTAGCAGTTAAAATGCGTTTAGCAACTTCCACCTGACGCCCCGCCTCCATCGAACCAGCAGGCCCGCCAACCAAAGGAAAGCCAATAGTAGAAACAATCGCATCAACTTCCACGGCATCTTTAGAAAGCGAAAGAGTTTCAATATTGCCTTGTTTTCGGCGCGCAGTTTCACCAGCAGTCGTCATCCAATCCCGCACCGCCACATGGCCTTCAACGCCATTGATAAAAATCGGCAAAGGCACAATTCCCGCATCTTCAAAATAGCGAATTAATTGAGGAATATAAGGCTGCTTGGTGATAACGTGTTTGCGGTAAAGCAAGATGCCCACAACAGGGGATTTTCCTCTGTCTGAATTTTGAGACCAATTGGTCTCAAATTTTGTGGAACGGGCATCTTGCCCGTTAGAAACCCGATCTAAATTTTCAGACAAATTAGTCTCAAATTTTGTGGAACGGGCATCTTGCCCGTTATAACCCTTTCTATCAAGATGTCTAGCCTCTTTTGTGGAACGGGCATCTTGCCCGCTTCTACTCATTTGATTACCGAGATACCAATCCAAATATTGCCGAGGCGATTCAAAATAACCATTATAATCAGGATGCAATAAACCCATATTGGGAGTTTCCACAGGCGGCGGAATTTCTGCAACTTTCAGCCCCAAATATTTTTCGGCAATAATCCAAAACATCGAGACAACATTATCCGCACCGCCCGCATTCCAGTAACCATAAATAATCAGCCAGTTTCGCAAATCTTGCACTTTTTGCACCGGCACATATTTTAATAACTTCGGCCCCACCTTCAAAAAGCTGATATAACCAGCCAGCTTATCTTCTTCTCGCCCATTGCTGAACTTATCCAGAATAAACTTAACAGGCTTCGGCATTCCCTTCGGTTTGTCGCCAATTTTAAAAGCGCCGATTTGAGTAAGACTCATCAATTCCAAAGCCGACTCAAAAACCAGGCGAATCGGAATATTTTGTACCCTTTCCCGCAGCCATATTACCGCATCGTAATCAAACAGCAAACTCCCGAAAAATACATCAGCATTCGAGAGGGCGGCTGCTACAGCGTCAGGTTCGTCTGCGAGGGCGCGATCGCTAAAAACCCGTACTTCCAATCCCTGACAGCCAGAAACAGCCAACTCGGCAGCTTTGCGGTACAAATCAGCATTAAAAGATTCAAACCCTGCAATTAAGACAATGCGTTTCACAGCCAAACCTCGAAATATTTATTGATTGTAGCCTGTTTTAATTAGGTTATATTATATTAGATAGCATCCTCGGTGGGGGTGGGGCGGGTTTAGTAGATTTCTGGTGTTGTATTGCAGACCTTGGCGAACCCGCCCCTACATTACCAATTATCAATTATCAATTCCTAATTTCCGTCGCAACTCTCATAAAATCTAAAATCTAAAATCTAAAATCTAAAATGGTTCGAGTTCCTCCCGCAATAGTTATCTTAGGTCAAAACAGCCTGCCGATCGCCAAAAAAATCTCCGCACATTTCCCCGGTTCCCAGATTTACGGTTTAATCGATCGCACTTCCAACACAGACATCAAATTTAGCAACTTCGGCGAAACATTGCGGGAATTGTTTGCAACAGAAACCCCAATCATCGCCATCTGCGCCGCCGGAATAATCATCCGCACCCTCGCCCCGCTGCTGTCAGACAAACGCGCCGAACCGCCAGTTTTAGCCGTCGCAGAAGACGGAAGCGCCGTCGTACCGCTGCTGGGCGGTTTGCACGGCGTTAATGATTTGGCCAGAGAGATTGCAGCCGCCCTGGGCGTACAACCTGCAATTACCACCACCGGAGATATTCGATTTCGCACCGCGCTGCTGAGTCCTCCCCAAGGCTATTCTTTAGCGAATCCAGAGGACGCGAAGACTTTTATTTCAAATTTGCTCGCCGGGGCAAAAGTACGCCTAGAAGGGGCTGCAAGCTGGCTTTCTGAGAGCAATTTGCCGTTAGCGAAGCCCGCCCCTACGGGGGCTACGCCAACGAAGAGGATCGCCCCCGACGCAAAATTGACTATCCGCGTCACCGAAAAAGCAATTGCGCCAACGCCAGATTGTTTGGTTTACCATCCGCAAATTGTGGCAGTTGCACTCACAAAGCTATCGAATATTGAGCCGGAAATAGCGGTTTCATTAGTCCAGCAAGTCTTGGAAAAAGCAGGTTTAGCAGCAGCTTCTGTTGCTGGATTTTTTGCATTAAAAGATGAGATGGGAAATCCGGCACTTGAAGCAGTTTCACAATATTTTAAAGTCCCCGTCCGCTTTTTCAATCTATCCGAACTTGTCGAATTAGACTCAATTGAATTCATCGAAAATAAGGCCGCACAAATTGCCCTGACAGCAGCCGGTGCAAACAGTCACTTAATCGAATGCGATCGCACTTTAGCCCTGAATTGCGCGATCGCCCTGGCCGCCGAACCCTTTGATGCTAGGGCGATCGGCATTAGCCGCGGCAAACTGGCGATCGTCGGTACCGGCCCTGGCGGCGCGCCCTGGATGTCCCCGGAGGTTAAGGAAATTCTGCGCGAAGCCACGGATTGGGTGGGTTACAAGTTCTATCTCGACTTAGCTGGAACCCTGCGGGAAGGACAAAAGCGGCACGATTCCGACAACCGCGAAGAGATCGATCGCGCCCGTTTTGCCCTAGATTTAGCAGCATCGGGCAAATCTGTCGCCGTGGTTTCGTCGGGAGATCCGGGTATTTTTGCGATGGCTGCAGCGGTGTTTGAGGCGATCGACTTTGATGCCAAACCCGAATGGCAAGGCATCGATATTCGGGTGGCACCGGGCATTTCAGCCATGCAGGCGGCCGCTGCTGCGATCGGAGCACCCCTCGGACACGATTTTTGCGTGATTTCGCTTTCGGATATTCTCAAGCCTTGGGAGGTCATTGAACAGCGGATTTCTGCTGCTGCGATCGCAGATTTCGCGATCGCATTTTACAATCCCATCTCGAAACAGCGGATTTGGCAACTCGCAAGGGCGATCGAGATTTTGTTGCAAAGTCGCGATGCTAAAACCCCCGTCGTACTAGGGCGAAACCTCGGCCGGCCCGGTCAATCTGTGCGGGTTTGCACCCTCGGCGAATTCCAGCCCCAAGACGCTGACATGAGAACTTTAGTGATTGTCGGTTCCAGTCAGACTCGGATTATTCCCCGCAAATATGGAGATGTTTGGGTTTACACGCCGCGCAGGTACGAAAAATAAGGATCGCGAATTAAATAACTTACAATTTTAATTGTTATTGTGGGATGGGCGTCCCGCCCGTCCAAAAAGGACGG
>NZ_JAUBVD010000077.1:0-26194 GCF_036705675.1 Microcoleus sp. AT8-A3 | reverse complement strand
CGGAATGAAGCGAAAGTTTCACGTTCCGTTCTGAAGGAGAGGTAGGGGTAGAAATGCCCCTATCGACTCTAACTACCTGAAACACAAGGAAGTTGGGCATTACCCCTGCTCCATGAAAGAATTAGTAGTGGGTCTTCACCCATACTTCAAGCAGCTTCTCAACTCAAACTTGTCTGTGAACATAGTGTCAACCCAGTTTTAGCAGTTTTAGATCGAGAATATGGCAATGCAACCTGGGTTTTAGCACAAGCAGATATTCAAGCTGATTGCTTAATCAGAGTCCGAAAAAATGCCTGCTTATGGTCAGCACCACCAGCCTATAGTGGTCGTGGTAGACCGCACAAGCACGGGCAAAAAATGAGACTCAATGACCCAACCACATGGCCTGAAGCGGATACTGCGATTGAAATTGACGAAGATCCAGAGTTGGGACAAGTCCGAGTCAGACAATGGATTGACTTACATTTTTATCGTGCCCCTGAACAAAAAGTCAATTTAATCCTCGTTGAAAGAATGAAGCCCATGTCAAACGGTCAACCATTTCCACCCTTATGGTTAGCTTGGGTGGGAGAACGAACTCTACCTTTAGAAACTGTTTGGTTTAAATATTTGCGACGCTTTGGAGTCGATCATTGGTATCGATTTGCGAAGCAACGATTGCATTGGACATTGCCTAATTTGAGAACCCCTGAACAATCCGAGCGTTGGAGTGATTTAATGCCATTGATGAGTTGGCAACTCTGGCTGGCCAGAGATTTAGTAATCGAGAATAGACTTCTGCAGGCAATCTGCTACTATCAATTTAACCCCTGGACGTGTTGCCCAATCAATGTTTTCGCTTTTGGTTGACATTGGGACTCCAACAAAAATCCCTAAACATAGGGGAAAATCCCCCGGTTGGGAAAAAGGAAGGGTACGAACTAAGGCACCGTGCTATCCCACCGTTAAAAAACGGGTTTCTCGACGTAAAAAGTCTTCAAGATTAGCTATTTAATCTTCTACTTTTTGAGTTTTTGAGCAACAGCTTGCCTGAGATTCAAAGGTGGCTACTTTTAGCTGCGCTCATTTTTTAGTCTAAACTACAGTGAAAATCGAGATTTAGGTATTGTTAAATCTCAACGAAAGCCCAATGTTAAGTTAATTGTTGCACCTTTCCCTGATCGACAGCGAGGCTCCGATCGATATTTCTTTGAAACATCTTCTCAAACCCCCTTGACAACTGCCATACAAGCTTAACTTGTTACCAATGTGCTGTGCCTAGATTGTGAACCTTCTTTTTTTACTGTTACCCCGATTTATTGAGCGGATACCATTAAGTTATTTATTTTTCATTCCTTACGGCTGACGCATTTGCTACCTCAGAAATCCGGTTTTTATCCGCCCATGCGTAAACATGAAATATAGATATTGGGTAGGGACACGGCACTGCCGTGTCCTACTCTATTTCATCTGATTGAAAACTGGTGTAAGAGTTACACAGCCAGGGTTTTTTGTTCGGATTTGGTAACTGCTGAATCAACTTCTAAGAGAGAACCTTCGGGGGATTCGATCGCAAATCCCGCATCTCGAATCATGTCCCAATCTTGATGGGCAGCTTGTCCGGGAGTTGTCAGATAATCGCCAACAAAGATAGAATTAGCAGGGTAAAGGCCGAGAGGTTGCAGCGATCGCAAATGCACTTCTCGTCCCCCAGCAATCCGAATTTCTTGACTGGGAAGCAAAAATCGGAACAAACAGAGAATTCGCAAACATTGGCGGGGATTTAACCTGTTCACCTCTGCAAATGGCGTTCCGGGAATTGGAATGAAAAAGTTGACCGGCACGCTAGTAACGCCCAAGTTGCGAAGCGAAAGTGCTAAATCGATCGCATCATCATCCGATTCGCCCATCCCCAAAATTCCGCCGGAACAAGTTGTGATACCCGCTGCTTTTACGTGTTCGACGGTTTCCACCCGATCGCCAAAAGTGTGAGTCGTGCAAATGTCCGAGTGATATGATTCGGAAGTATTGAGATTGTGATTTACGCGATCGACTCCAGCTTTAGCCAAACGATGAGTTTGTTCCTCGCTCAACAATCCCAAACAAGCACAAATTTTCAGGTTATAATTTGCCTTCACAGTCTCAACAGCATCCAAAACGCGATCGAAAGTAGATGCGCTAGGTTGGCGGCCCGAAATCACCAAACAAAACGTACCTGCTTTTAAATCTGCGGCGCGTTGGGCCGCATCCAGAATTTTCTCCTTAGCTAAAAGCGGATATTTCTCAATTTCCGCAGTCGAAATTTTTGACTGAGAACAATAATGGCAATCTTCAGGACAAAGGCCACTTTGAGCATTTAACAAATAGTGCAGCCTGACTCGGTTTCCCCAGTAGTGGCGGCGCACCCGATAAGCTGCGTTTAGTTGTTCCAGCAAAACCTCATCCGGTGCGCGCAATACGGCTAAAGATTGCTCGCGAGAGAGACATTTGCCCGCCAGCGCGTCGTCAGCCAAATCGTTCCAATTGGGTAAATTCATTACTAAAATTAAAGGGTTTACAGAGTATCCAAAACCTGACGAATCACCCGATAAATCGATTCTAGTTCATCAGGAGAAATGCAGTAGGGAGGCATCAAGTAAAGCGTATTTCCCAAGGGGCGGAGCAAAAACCCCGCTTCGAGAAATCTGGCTTTCAATACAGGAGCAATGTCATTAAAATAACCGGAATCGCTTTCCGTTTTCACATCCATTGCTACGATGGTGCCACAAGTCCGAATCCGTTCTAGTTTAGGATGATTTCTCAGCCATTGATTCAGATATTTGTGGTGGAGTTTTTCCATCCCTTGATACACATTTGGGTTTTGCTCCAAAAGCTCCAAGGATGCTACACTCACCGCACAAGCTAAGGGATTTCCGGTGTAAGAATGACCGTGAAAAAAAGCTTTGTCCCATTCATCTCGCCAGAAAGCTTGATAAATATCCTCCGATGCCATTGTGACAGCAATTGGCAAACAGCCACCAGACAATCCTTTAGACAAACACAGGATATCCGGTGAAGTTGCAGATTTAACCGAGGCAAACAGTTCGCCCGTGCGCCCAAAACCCGTCATTACTTCATCGTAAATCAACAATACATTAAACTGGCGGGCAAGTTGTGCGATCGCCTGCAAAAACTCAGGGCGGCACATTCGCATCCCCCCAGAACCTTGCACCAAAGGTTCGATAAAAATTCCCGCATAGCCGCCCTGCTTTAACAAAAACTCCAACTTCTCTAAACTCGCCGCCTCCTTGCTTTCCACCTCCTCATCGCCGTCAAAAGTCGCGGGAAAAGGAACAACATCCCCAGCAAACATTAAAGGTGCAAAAGATTCCCACCACAGCGAACTTCTGCCAGCCGACATCGCGCCCACAGTATCGCCGTGATAACCTCCCTCAAAACTAATAAAGCTAGTGCGATTAGTTTCTCCGATATTTTGCCAATATTGAAATGCCATTTTCAGAGCAACTTCAACAGCAGTCGAGCCGTTATCAGAAAAGAAAATCCGCGTTAAAGAAGCAGGCGTATGAGTTAGCAATTTATTCGCAAGTTTCTGGGCAGGTTCGTGAGTAAATCCGGCAAAAATTACGTGTTCTAACTTTTGGGCTTGTTCGTAAAGAGCCTCAGCGAGAACCGGATGGCTGTGCCCGTGAACTGTCACCCACCAACTAGAAATGCAGTCGAGAATTTGCCGCCCGTCTGCTAATTCCAGCACCGCTCCTTTGCCGCGAATTACCTTCAGTGGCGGGGCAGCCGTTTTCATTTGCGTGAAGGGCTGCCAAATCGGTGAATTTGAAGAATTCTGTTCCTGATTCGCAGTCATTTTTGCCCCGATTACTAATATTAACCTGCCTTTTAATATAGCAATAATAACGACCTTATGAACTTTTTATTTTTGATTATTTCTTCTTCTCTTCCTACCTGTCCTTAGCGTCTTCGCGGTTCGTTAAAAAAAAATCTAGTTTGGTGTCGAGGGCGGCTGCGCTGTAACGTCTGCCGCCATCTCACTTATTCGCGGGCGATGGTTAAAATTGTCAGTTACAATTTTCTACCTTTCAGCAAATAAGTTGTCATAGCTCCTTTGCCTTTAACATTAATTTTACCGCGCTTTTCCAACAAATACTTATCGCACAGCAATTCATAAGTTGAGTTGCTAACTTGAATTTTACCCGGAAGTCCCTGAGATTCCATGCGGCTTGCTGTATTTACAGCATCTCCCCACAAATCGTAAATAAACTTTTTAGTGCCGATGACACCTGCTACAACAGGCCCAGTATTAATGCCAATGCGGATATTGAGAGGTTTACCGCATTCGTCGCGGAATTTCATAATTTCTTGCTGCATTTCCAGGGCCATTTCGGCAATAGATTCGGCGTGATTTGTACAGGGAAGCGGCAAACCGCCTGCTACCATATAATTGTCGCCGATCGTCTTAATTTTTTCTAAGCCGTATTGTTCGCTTAAGCGATCGAAAGATGAAAATATTTTGTTAAGCAACTCGACTAATTCTTCAGGAGATGTGCGCGAAGATATTTCGGTAAAGCCCACAATATCAGCAAACAAAACCGTAACTTCGGCAAATCCGTCCGCAATATTTATCTGACCTTGTTTTAGGCGATCGGCAATCATTACTGGTAATATATTTAGTAATAAACGTTCCGACTTTTCTTGTTCGGCGCGCAATACTTCCTCAGCTTGTTTCCGCTGTGCAATTTCCTGGTATACTCGGTGAAACATTTGATTGAAGGCGACCATGAGTTCTCCCAACTCGTCATCCCGCTTGACAGACAGAGAGTAGAAATCAGGTTGTTCTCGATCTTTGCTCAAAGCGTCTCCAGCAGCGATCAAGTCATCGCGCAATCTCAAGATAGGTGAAATTACTGTCAGCCCTAAAAACAACATAGTCACAGAAGTGACAAAGGCTGATATAATGATGACTAGAACAGCAATCCGTCCGATAAATGCGTAGAGTTCCGGCTGGACTGTGGAAGCATCGTGGCGAACAATTAAGATGTAATCGCCTCCCAAATGTCGCTCCGTCCAAGCAATATCGTACCTCTTGCCATCGAAATTGTGATTGTGAACTATGCGAGATTCTTTTAGTTGCTCTAAACTGATTTCTGGGGGTTCGCCAAGTGTATATATTAGTTCACCGTTAGTTTGGTAAATAGATAGTCCTAAGACTACTTGAGAATCCTTAGTAATATTTTTTACTTCTTCTTGCAATAAAGTGCGATCGGAAATATCTTGTTGGAGCACAAACTCTAGGGAATCAACAGTCGCCCGAGATACCTGTTCCAGTTGGCTTAAAAGTTCATTTTCTCGTCGAAAATAAGAGGGAACTAAAATAATTCCTTCTATGACAAGAATGCTAGCAAATACCCACAAAGCTATTTGCCTAGACAAGCGAGATTGGAAAAATTTCAAGAATGATAAAATCGGCAAGGGCATAAAATTTACTATTTGGCAAATGGCTAATGTAGGACATAGGAAAAAAACCGGGTTTCTGGTAATCAATTTTGGGTTGTCAACGAAGCAACCGCGCAGAAACCGGGTTCTCACATCCCCTGTGTAATTCCTGTAATAGTCCGCCGTCAGCAGTCAGCAGCGACTAACTGTTAGTTCTTGGCTGCTTGCTGCTGACTAATGACTGATCGCTCTCGACTAACTAGCAGACCCCTTCATAATATAATAAACAAATTAAACCGAAACGGCGCTGACTAGCCTGCCTGCAAGCAGATAAGTATTCATATAGCCCTTGCCTTTGATGTGAATAATTCCTCTGTTTTCAAACAGATACTTATTTTGCAAGATATCGTAAGTTGATTGTGTGACTTGAATCGCGCCTGCAATCCCGTCAGGATGGAGGAAAGCTCAGACATACTTGCCATCGCTCTCCCTACGCCGACACCAAATAAAATTGTCAAAGCAAGGAGAATTTGTTTGTAAACTAATTGGCTGATGGCAGCCCGACTGCGAGAAATCAATTGGCGCATGGTATCCTCAAGTCTGAGGTTTAATCTTTATTTCAATTTATTCACTACTAACATAACACTGCTTGTTCAAAGTGTTTTGCTGGCGTCCGGGGTAAAGCAAGACTCTCTGGCTGTAACGGAGGGTCAATCGATTTTTGATTTTTGATTTTTGATTTTACATTAAAGAATTGAAGCATTGACTTGCGCGAGATAAATACGTTCGGCAAGTTTCATCGGATACAGGTTTTTTATTTCTGGACAGATGAATCACGTGGCGGGTATCGTGGATGCTTTCGGTTAATTATTGTTTACCACGAGTGTTTGGCTTATCCGTAAAAATACGCATAACTATATAGCGGTTTTGTGTTGAGTGAAGTACAGATGATCGGGTAAGGACAGGGCAGTGGCTTGTCCCTACTTCCGCACTTTTTGCTCTATTTCAGTTAGGATAGCAATTGTAGTCTATGGTTGACGATCGTGAATTCTGACTCTACTGCCTCACCTGCGCGCAACGAAATTTTGCCGGGAGAAGTTTTCGTCAATACTGCCAATTTTGATACAGGCATTCGGCGACTTTTACCTAAGTATGACGAAATGCTGGATGTAGTAGCAGGCTGCATTGCTAACACAAACCACCGCATTTTAGAACTCGGCTGCGGTACGGGGGAACTCACTTTAAAAGTTCTCAAACTCTATCCGTCTGCGGAAATAGTTGCTGTCGATTACTCGCCGCGAATGCTTGATTTTGCCCGCGCCAAAATTGAGTCTGCAGGATACGCAGCCCGGTGGACTGGCATAGAAATGGATTTTGGAGAATGGGCAAACAATCCAAATTTCTCAGGCTTGGGCGATAAATTCAATGCTTGCATTTCATCTCTGGCAATTCACCATCTTGAGGATGACATTAAGTTAAAATTGTTTCAACGGATTCGCGAAAGTTTAAATGCTGGTGGCTGTTTTTGGAATGCAGATCCTCTTTTAGCAGAATCAGCAGCAATGAAAGATATTTATCAAGCGGCGCGAGAAGATTGGGCGCTAAATCAGGGAGAAACCTTAGCACAAATTCGCGCAAATGTGGGGAAGAGTGTCTCTTACGGATATTCTAATCCCGATCGCCTAGCTACACTTTCGGCACAGTTGGAAATGCTGGTAAAAGCTAGATTTGACACTGTTGCAGTGCCTTGGAAATACTACGGTATGGCGGTGTTTGGGGGATTTGTTAATTGAAAAAAGCAGTCTTGGAGGCAATTGTCGCGATTCAATCGACTTGTAAGGTGCGTCAGGCTGAGGATGTGCGCGAAATAATTAGGGTTTGCGTCTAACGCACCCTACTGGCTTTTATAAAATATATAATACTGTCAGGATTGAGGAAACAAAATGACTGCAACTGCGATTCAAAGTATTGACTGGGATGCTTTTTCTTCGGAACTATCGGGAATCGAAATAATTAGCGATCGCGCGCAAGTTGTCAAGCTATCTCAAGACTATTATCACTTCAGTCCTGTTTTGCAACCTCTCTTAAGTGATAAAACAGGAGATTTAGTAGTTCGTCCCGCCAGCGAAGCCGAAGTTTTGCGGATTGCTGCAGCCTGCGTCAAATCCAAAATTCCGCTAACTGTTAGAGGTGCAGGAACGGGCAATTACGGGCAGTGTATTCCCCTCAAGGGCGGCGTCATTTTAGATACCAGCAAAATGAACAGTATCCGCTGGATAAAACCGGGTTTAGCTTGCGTAGAACCAGGGGTAAAAATGTCGGTTTTCGACAAACAAGCGCGAGAAACTGGTTGGGAATTGCGGATGGTTCCCTCAACCTATCGCACCGCAACGATTGGGGGATTTATCGGCGGCGGTAGCGGGGGAATTGGTTCGATAACTTACGGGCAATTGCGCGATCGGGGAAATCTTCATGCCGTTCGAGTCGTTACAATGGAAGACGATCCCCGCGTCATCGAATTGCGCGGCGATGAAGTGCAAAAAGTCAATCACGCTTACGGCACAAATGGGATTATTACTGAGTTAGAAATTCCCCTCGCCCCTGCTTATGCTTGGGCGGAAATCATCGTCGCTTTTGACGATTTTATGACATCGGCTAACTTCGGTCAAGCTTTGGGCGATGCGGACGGAATTATCAAAAAACTAATTTGTGTTTGTGCTTGGCCGATTCCTGCTTATTTTGCTGCTTTTCGCGAGGAGATTCCTGAAGGTAAGCACTGCGCTTTGTTAATGGTAGCTGAATCTTGTCTGGAACCGCTGCAAGATTTGGTGCGCGAATATGGCGGCACAATTTGCTATCAAAAAAACGCGCAAGCAGCGAGCAAAGGTGCAGCAATTGCTGAATTTACTTGGAATCATACAACTCTACACGCTCGCAGCGCTGACCCGTCTCTGACTTATTTGCAGACGCTTTTTCCCGCAGATAAAGGTTTGAAATTGATTGAGGAACTGTACAATTATTATGGGGATGAGGTGATGATGCACTTGGAGTTTTTGCGGATGAATGGCAGGGCGATCGCTGCGGCTTTGCAAATAGTTCGCTACACTACGGAATCACGGCTCAATGAAATTATTCGCTATCATGAAGAGCAAGGCGCGCTGATTGCTAATCCTCACACTTATATATTGGAAGATGGAGGGATGAAAAGTATTAATGTGGAACAGTTGCAGTTTAAAGAGTTGGTCGATCCTTACGGTTTGCTTAATCCGGGTAAAATGCGGGCGTGGTTGGAACGGGATTAAGGGGGATGGTTTTTAGATCGTTCGGCGGTTGAAACCGCTGCTAGACAAACGAAGTCCGCCTACGCGGACTAATAAATAAAGATTAAAACTTGGCGGTTGAAACCGCTGCTAGACAAACGAAGTCCGCCTTCGCGGACTAAGAAATCAATTTAAGGGACAGGGGCGGTAATTTCTGTAGGTGCGATCGCCCCTGGTGTAGGTACTGCTTGCTTTTCCAGTAGTAGGCGCTGTTTGTTCCGAAATTCGGCGGCCGCATCGTTCAAATTTTGGCGCTGTTCGCTATTAAATTCTTCCATGCTGCGGCCGCCGCCCAATTTGGATCTGTGAATTAAATCAAATATTCCGCTTCCGCTGCTGCGGCCGGAAAAGGGGTCGGTATTGTCTTGAGTTTGAAAGTCTTGCAGCGGTTGGGCATTATTTAAACCGCTGGCTTGAGCGAAGCTTGCTTGAGGGGAGAACAGAGCACAGGATGCGATCGCGCTTGCAGCAATCCCAATCATCAATTTGCCGGATTTGGAAGTTTTGGTGTTCATCATTTATTAGTTGAATCTTCAAAAAAACAATTCTATCTAAACAATATTCTGACTTGTGACTAAATATTATATTACTTCGCTGGGGCTAAGGACAGGGCAATGCCTTTCGTCGTGTCAACTTAAGCTTTTAGTCCGCCAGTCCTCTCGCTTACCCAAGAGTCCGCCAGGGAATGAATTCCCTGTCTCATAGCGAAAGTCCTCTGAAAGAGGACTGAAGAAGTCATTAGTCCTATCGCTTACCCGGCAGTCCGCCAGGGAATGAATTCCCTGTCTCATAGCTAAAGTCCTCTGAAAGAGGACTGAAGAAGTCATTAGTCCTATGCAAGAGGACTTTGGCTTTGAGGCTGTTGTTTCAACCCCTGACGGACTATCGGTTTTACCTTAAGTTGACAGGACGAAAGGCATCCTAGAATTGACGGTGCAGGTGAAACGATCGCCCTGCCCTAAGCAAACCTGCGTCTCAGCAGCGGTTGAATGCTCAGCAGCGCCACCAAATCAAACGCCAGCAGCACTAATAGCGCTCCTCCAAAGGTGACAGTACCCCAAGGAGCCTGCATCACGACACTGGCTAGCGACCAATCGCTGTGCAGGTACAGGTAGCGGATGGGTTCGATCGCATAACTCAGAGGATTGAGAGTCACCACAACTTGCAGCCACTCTGGCATAAATGACAGCGGCGCGAGGGCTGTGCTGGCAAATAACAGCGGCAGGTTAGTAACAAAAATTACCGCTATTAATTCTACGTGACCGGGGAGAGCAAAGGCTAAACCCAGACTCAGGCCGGTGACGCCCAAAACTAACAGCAGCACGATCAGGGCGATCGCCCCAAGTCCGGCAATTCCGGGGAATCCCGCGCCCAAAAACGCCCCCGCTGTAACGATTGTGCCGGTTTGGATGAAACTCAGGGTGACGATAAAAATAGCCGAAGCGAGGACGATCGAAAATCTGGAAGCCAACGGCGCGACTAACAAGCGGTTGAGAAATCCGAATTCGCGATCGAACATAATCGGCAAACCAGCATTCAGCGCCCCGGCAAAGGCTGTAAAAACGATTACACCAGCGCCGAGAAATTGTCCGTAATTCTGGCTTTCGCCGAACAAGCCTGCGGGTGCATTTTCAAACAGAGCTCCGAACAAAACCAACCACATCAGGGGCTGAATAATGCCTGCAACTAGCGTCGAGGGGCGACGCTGCAATTGAATAAACAGGCGCTTGGTTAAGGCGAGTGTTTCTTGGATAAAGTCGCCCAGCAGGGAAGTGGATGTGTCAGCGGATGCCGTGGAGAGTGGCCGCTGCTGGTTGAGGTTGTTGGGGGATGTAACAGTACCGCTCATAATTGCTTGTTGATTAAATCTAACTCTCTTTACAGTAGCAAGTCTGGAGGTATTGGTGGTGTTGGGCGGGCGATCGTCACAAGCCAGCAGATTAGGTTGTATAGTCATGATGATAAATTCTACATAGCTGGGAATCTTCGATCGAGACATGGCAGAAACACCGATCGCTCTATATCGGCAAGGCAACGCTAATTCACCTAGAATGGATAATGTCCGACCGAACAAAGATGTTGCTACTTATGAAGAAAATGGTCGCATCTGGGTAGATCCTACTTTAGGAGGTGGGATTTCGACATTTGCTACTCAAAGAAGCGACAAAAACTGGTGGAAGTTAGATGCGGAGAGTGAAATTCCTGCCGCGCTTGATTTAGTTAATGACCACAACGATCATTGGTTGTGGAAACCGAGTCATATTATGCCGATAGAGGAGTACAAGGAGTCTCTTCGACTGATAAGTGCATCTTTCTACAAAGTGAGTTAAGGATTTTCAGCTTTAGCAGCTTTGACACAGAGTGGGTTAGCATTGTGGCAAGTGAGTGTAAAGATTAAAAATGGAGTTCAGATGATTCTATCTTTTAAGGATGTACAATTTATTATCGAAGCTCTTGAGTTTCGGATCGAGGCATACCGAGAACGTTTGAATGACGAAGAATTGGATGAGGATGAAGCATCAGATATCGGCAACGATAGCTATTTTTTAGAAGCGCTACGCGAAGATTTGATGAAAGCTATTAAGGATGGTAGTCTGCCTAAAATAGCAGAATCTTCAGACGGTTTGTATCAAGAGGTAAGAAGTTAATGAGGGCGAGCGCACTTCTTTGCGACAGGGGATGAGATGGGCGATCGCGACTGAAAAACGGTGCTGGATATGCTACATTGAGTATGAAGAATTTGGCAAAAAAATGTCTTGTACTTTCACGGCAATTGTTTATTGGGAAGAGGATGTTTATGTAGCCGAGTGTCCTGAAGTGGGAACGGCTAGCCAAGGAGAGACGATCGAAGAGGCGATCGCCAATCTCAAAGAAGCAACGGAACTTTATTTAGAAGAATTCCCTCTGCCTAAAACTTCCCCCCGTCTGCTAACTACATTTGAGGTATTGAGTGCCTAAACTACCGCGAGTTAGTAGTGCAGAAGCCATCCGCGCTTTGGAACGCTTAGGCTTTATTCAAGTACGGCAGCGAGGCAGTCATGCTATTTTGAAGAAACAATTACCGATCGATGATGAGTCGAATCCTCAAGGCGCGATCGAGGTTGGCTGCGTAGTACCAGTGCAGCGTAAAACTTTGGCTGTTGGAACCCTCAACAGTATTCTAAATCAGGCAGGGATTTCTGTTGAAGATTTTTTGAGAAATCTTTAGATATATTGAAAGAGCGATTCCTGCGGGATAGTTCGGCTAAACAAGGGAGGATAAAGCTATGTCATCAAGTGCGATCGCCACTTTGGTTAAAATCATGGAATCTTTGCCGGAAACTCTGCAAGATAGAGTTGTTGAACACCTGCGAGAATACATTCTGAAATCAAATATTACTGTTCCTGTCAACCCCGACGGTAAGTTAGAAATTCCCGCTGAGATTGAGGCTCAACTGAAGCCTGGGGATCGATATGCAGTTACAGTGACAGGAGATAGTATTGTTTTTGAGAAGGTAGCAGGTTTCGACTGGGAGGAACTACGACGGCGTAGAGAGTCTTTACCCCTCGATCCTAATCCGATGACAAAGGTAGCAGGTTTCGACTGGGAGGAATGGGAACGCCGAGTAGAAGCAGCGACTCCCGATCCTGATGAGTTAACAATGGAAGAAATTTGCGAACTTGTGCGGGAAGTGCGTCGCGAGAAAGGTTCTGAAATAGACTCGCACAAATGAAAATTGTAGTGGATACTAATATCTTTGTGTCAGGCTGGCTGTGGGGAGGTATCCCAGCTCGTTTATTCAGATTAGCTCGAACTCGTCAACTTATAATTTGTGCTTCTGAACCAATACTAGCAGAATTAGAGAATACTTTGAACAAACAAAAACTCCAGGCGAGATTACAGTCTTTGAGTTTTACCGTTAATGGTTTAATGAGCGGAACACGAGAGTTAGTGGAAGTTTATCCAATTTCCACTATCGACGTGCCTGAGTTACGAGATGCTAATGACAATATGATTTTAGCAACTGCGATCGCTGCTGGTGCTGATGCAATTGTTACGGGCGATCTGGATTTGTTAGTGTTGCAGGAATATGAGGGGATTCCTATTGTTACGGCTAGGGAATTTTTGGAGCGTTATTTTCCCGAAAATTAGGGGGCGATCGCACTTGGTTTAAGTAAGGGCGATCGCAGACTTACAACTTAGCATTCCCAGGTTACGCAGTCAGAAGGCAGTTATGGTTTAGCAGCTTTTACCACATTCTCAACCATTTTAATCGCCTCTTTGATTGCAATTTTACCGCTTTCTACGGCCCTAATTAAATCCTGAGCGTCTTTCGGGCTAATTAAATCGAGCCTGACGGGTTCTTTCAAGGAAACAATAAATTTAGTTTTATCGCTGTCTTTCAGGTTATAGGCTCTTTCTTTGTCTTCAATATCTTTTAGCTGTTCTTCTAAGTTTTTAAGTATTTCTGCTTGTTTTCCCTGGTCAAAATTGCCATCAAATATTCGTTTTACCCCTACAAGAGCAGCAGCACCTAAAGCTGCACCGCCAACAACTAATCCTACGGGAGGTGCAACGACCCACAACCCAAATAGAACTGGTACACCACCGAAAGCTGCCACCGCCGCACCAGCACCGGCAGCCCCCACCACACCAATGCCAATATCTGCTAAAATCCCTAATTTATCATGTGGATTTTTTTTCAGTTGCTCTATTGACTTCAGAATTTGCTCTTTGGTTGGCGTTTTATTTGCCGACATATTAGACCTCAATTTTTTTGCTAATTTTGGCAGTTAAGCAGTGATGACGTTGCGGAAAATTGTATTGAAAACGTCTACCAGTAATTGAAAAAAATCTTTGGCAATCTCAATAATCTCTTGAACAATTCCAATAATTCCATCAGACACCTCTTTGCCTCGATCGAGTCGGTGGCCGGCTATTGCACCAATTGGGATACCCAGCGCTGTTGCCAAAGGTTCTAATAACGGGCCGACAAATGGTATCGAACTTGCCAAAATTCTTACAGCGACACCAACAGCAACCCCTATCGCTAAATGGGGATGCGCTTTGACAAATTCTATGATTTTAATCAGGAGAATTTTGCCGATGAGTAAAACTTTGTTAGCAGCTTTTTTCGTGTATGTGGCAAGTTCATGCAGTCGCATCGAGACTTCATGCGGCAAGCCCATATCATTTAACCAGACATACAATTCGCTGCTGCTCATTGCATCAGCATCGACTTGCCATAGAGCCATTTTTAAATTAGCTTGCGGTAGGGATAATGCACTAGACATAATTTTTTATCCTGTTGGAAATTACTAAATTTTTACGAACACTTCACGAGGCGAAAAGCCCCTAAACGTCTTGCAATTATTAAAAATAAAAAAGCTGGTTGATAAAAAAGCAAGCCCAGGCGGATTAACACGGGCACTCCTACCATGTCAAAACTAAGGGCAAAACTAATTTCTGAGCCTTTTTATTTACTTCTTTGCTCACTGACGCAACCACATTTTAAGCAATTTCTTGCTTTAATGCCCCTCATTAAAAAGTTTAACTTTAATTTTTATGTATTGTCCAGTAGGAGAATGTCACAATTGGCCAGTAGTTGATAAAATTAGCTAGCCGTTAAAAGTCACATTTTGCCCTCCTAAGTCAGAAAAAGTCAGAAAAAGTCTGATACAATAGATAAAACTTCCTACCCCTACCCAATAAATGGATGTTCAAGAACTCTTAAGGTTGGCCGATGGCTTGGTGTTCACTAAGACGGGCAAACACCTAGACGATCGGCAACAGGCAGTAGTACGGGGAACTTGGCAAGGTAAAAAATACTCCGAAATTTCCCAAGAGGTTCATTGTACTGAACGCCATGTCAGAAATATTGCATCAAAGTTATGGAAAATTCTTTCAAAAATCTTAGAGGAAGATGTTAATAAATCCAATTTGAGCTCCACAATGGAAAGATATGAAATATCTAAAATTTCAAATTCTGGTTATTTTAACCTTGTCCACAAAGGGAATATAAACGTCTGCACAGAAAACTCACAGCCTCCAAAAGCTCCACAACACTCACCCCCTACACAAACCTCAAATGAAGACAACACCCAACAGAAACCGCGACTCGATTTAAGAGATGCACCGGAGATCAAAACCTTCTACAACTACCCCAACTCACCCCTCACCGCCCTCGAAACCTGGATTCTAGAGCAAAACTGCCGCCTCCTCACCATCACAGGCATGGCAGGCACCGGCAAAAGTGCGATCGCCCGTCACCTCATCCCCCAAATTCAAACTCAATTCGATCGCATCATCTGGCGCAGTCTCCGCACTTCTCCGCCCCTCGAAACAACCCTCAAAACCCTCATTCAATTTCTCTCAAATCAACCAGAAATTAACTTTTCCGCCAACATCGATGCTCAGTTGTCAATCCTAATCGAATATTTGCGCGAAAATCGCTGTCTAATCATCCTCGATGACGTGCAGCAAATTCTCAGCAGCGGGCAACTTGCAGGAAATTACAAACCCAGATATGAAAACTACGGAACCCTATTTAAACTCATCGGCGAAATTCCCCACAATAGCTGCTTAATTCTCAATAGTTGGGAACCTCCCTCAGACATCATCACATTCACCGACGATAATTCAGCAGTACGTTTATTGCAGTTAACTGGTTTAGGTGAAGTCGCCACAGAAATTCTGAGAGAAAAAGGTTTATTAGATGAAGAATACTGGCCAGAATTGATTGAACTTTATCAAGGCAATCCCCTATGGTTAAAATTAGTCGCTCAAACTATTAACAACTTATTTAGCGGTAGAGTATCTCAATATTTGAGTTATCAACCAGTATTTTTAAGCGATGAATTGACACCGATATTGCAGCAGCAATATCAGCGGTTGTCGGAAATAGAAAAACAGGCGATTTCGCAACTTAGTAATGAAATCGAGCCTGTTTCGTTTACCCTATGGATGGCAAAATGTCAAGGCTCACAACGTGAATTATGTAAAGCAATTCAATCTTTAGCCAGACGGGGAATGATCGAAAAATTGAGCGGTGAAACAGAAACCATTTTCACGATTCCACCTGTGTTAAAACAGTATGTTAAAATGGTTGCAGAATAGTCTTAAATATCTATAGTCCGGGACACGCTCCGATTAAAGAAACCGGGTTTTTTACCTAATTTACGGTATGTAACTAAGTATTTCGTAAAAAAACCCGGTTTCTGGGCCACCATGCGTAAGTCCTAATCTAGCTAAATGAGAGTAAACCACGATCGCAACTCAAACCCAACCTAAACTAATGCTCACTTTCGATCGATTCATCAAGCAACTTCCAGATGAAGACGGACGTTATGAACTGGTTAATGGAGAAATTGTCAAAATATTACCAACAATCAGACTCCACGAAAATGTAGCTGATTTTATTGAAAATACGTTCCAAGACGAGGTAAAAATACTCAACCTAAATTACAGGGTATCTGGCCGAATTGTAGTCAGGACATTAACCCCGAATGGTAAAGAACAAGGCCGCCATCCTGATGTTACAATAGTAGACAAAACCCTCTGGAAATCTCAACATTTCGCCCTCTCAGCCCTAACTGAACCACCACAATTAGTTGTAGAAGTTGTCTCAACAAATTGGGAAGATGATTATATCGACAAGCTGGATGAATATCAGCGGCTGGGAATTTCTGAATATTGGATTGTCGATTATTTAGCTTTGGGTAGCAGAAACTATTTGGGCAACCCGAAAGAACCGACTGTTTTTGTTTATCTACTTGATGAAAATGGGGTTTATCAAATGACTGCTTACCGAGGAACTGAGCGAATTATATCTCGAACTTTCCCCGAATTAGCATTGACAGCAGAGCAAGTGTTGGATGTATGATATCAAATCTGCCGAAAAGATAAGGATAAAGCATTGCTCATTGGTTTTCGCTTCAACCGAAAGACCGCCAGGGAATTAATTCCCTGGCTAATAGCTAAAGTCCTCTTGCATAGGACTAATGAGTAATGATTTCTTCAGTCCTCTTGAGAGGACTTTAGCTTTGAGGCAGGGGTTTCAACCCCTGACGGGCTCAGGAAAAGAGCGTCTCGAACAGGCAAGATGCCTGTTCCACAATAATTATTGGAGAGGTTTATTAAACTAAACTACGATCGCATCGCCTGTTTTTGCTCAGCCTTCAAATCGCGGTTGCTAGCAGCAGCCAACTCCGCATCCAACAGAGTCTTACCAGTCGCAGCCAAATACACATCATCCAAACTCGGCCGAGATTGAGCAATCCCAAAAGTAGGAAGTCCCGCATCTTTTAAAGCTTGCTGAATAGTCACCAGCGCATCGCTTTGCGGTGTTACTACTAAATTGAGAGAATTTCCTTGAGCCGTGTTGACAATTACTTCCTGCACAAAAGGCAAAGATTGCATCAGAGTTTTAGCTTTTTCGGCTTCTTCCATCGGCGAAAACTCCCGAATCCGCAGAGTCACCCGATCGCCCCCAACCCGATTTTTCAACTCCTCCGGCGTGCCCTGTGCAATTACCGTACCCTTGTCAATAATCGCCACGCGATCGGCCAAAGCGTCAACTTCTTCGAGATAGTGACTCGTAATCAAAACCGTCGTACCTTCCTCCCGCAACCGGCGCAGGAAATCCCACACAACCACCCGGCTTTCAATATCGAGCCCGACAGTCGGTTCGTCTAACACCAAAACATCAGGCTGATGCAGCAATCCAGCAGCCAAATCCAAGCGTTTGCGGATACCGCCGGAATAAGTGCCCGTCTTTTTATTTTCCCACTCCTCCAAACCGAGGAGTTTCACCATTTCGTCAATCCGCCCTTTAATCCTAGGGCGCGGCAAATGGTAAAGCGCTGCTTGCAGTTGCAGGAGTTCCCGCCCCGTCAGCACCTTATCCAGAGCCACTTCTTGGGCGACATAGCCTAGTCTTTGTCTGGCAATTCTCGGCTGACTGACAGCAGAAATGCCAGACACTTCAATGCGTCCGCTATCGGGCGCACTCAAAGTACAAAGTACCCGCAGGGTTGTGGTTTTGCCTGCACCGTTGGGGCCTAGCAAACCAAATATTTCCCCCGGTTCTACCTTGAAGGAAACATCTTTAACGGCTTCTACAGTGCCGTAGCGTTTCTGAAGATTTTCAATTAAAACGGCGGGAGCCATATATTTTGGGGATGAACTGGTTGTTAATATTTTGACACTTCTGAGCTCAAATTGCCGGAATGGTCGATCGACCAATGCGACTCGGTGTGCTTGTAACGATCGCACAATCCTCCTCAACCGGAAACTGCTTCTAGTTTTGATTCTTAATGCCAGTTTAAAAAATATTAACTTTATAGCGGTTTTCAACTCTGATATTCATCAGTTTTCCCACTCTCCAATCTCCCATCTCAAATCCAAAAAATTATGAGTTTTGAGTTAATTATAACTTTTCAGTTAACAACTCAAAACTCACAAGTTTTCAACAAGTAGAGATGCACCCGAAACCTGTTATTTTATAATTATCTCTACCTATAGGCTGATGTGTAGCGAGATTTTGATAATTAACACACTGGGCAAACACATCACACTTTCGATCCCACTATTAAACACAAAAAACTTCCCGAATTGGCAAGTTCTCCTTGTAACGAGTTCCCAAAAAATGTAACTGTAGGCTCGTGAGATCAATCCCGATAGTTATCAGTCATCACCAATTCTTTAATCGAAAATCGAAAATCGAAAATCGAAAATGGTATTAACTCCTTTACAGAGAGTGGTTGCCAGGTCTTTAATCGACAATTTTTACCCAACCGCGGCGAACGTTGTACAGCAGTCGGTTGATGATGGCATACTCATCTTCATTCAGTGTTCTTTCTAAGAGTGCAGATCTGAGCTGTCTCCGGTCGTGGCGAGTCACGACGCTGGAGAACATGACCTGACCAAATAACTCTTCGAGTGTCATTTGGGATACTGACATGATAAACCTCCTAGTTGATTGAGACAGATAAAATTTTAACAGGCTTGTTGTATTTTTATTGTGCACTCTGGGAGTGACTTCAAAGGCGATCGAAAACATTGACACGGTGTGATTTTTTGGCTAAAAATCTGTGACCGAGACTTGGATCGGCAGTGACTTGGATCTCTTAAATTTGTGATGCTTGTCACTAAAGTCAGAGGGGAAAAGTCAGAAGTCAGAGGGAAAAAGACCATCAAGCGCGATCGCCCTCAAAAACTCTCCATCTCGTCCTCATGGCTTCTCAACCTTATTTTCCCCTATGCCAATTTTCCAGCTAATTGAGGCATCGGTCAATAGTCGCCACAACCGACTCTGCCAAATCTTTCAGTGCGTAACCCCCCTCCAAACCAAAAGCTATGCGGCGGGTGAGTTGCAGGCAGTATCCGGTGAAAGTACCGAAATCTGACGGCATCAGAGTCATACTCGCCAGCGGATCGGACGCAGTAGCGTCATAACCAGCGCTGACAATCAACAAATCCGGTTCAAATTTGGACAAAAAAGGCACGACAAGAGATTCAAAGGCGCTCAGGTATTCAGCTATGCCACTGCCGGGATAGAGGGGAATGTTCAGCACGTTGTCGTAGGCACCGCGCTCCTCGGCATCTCCCGTTCCCGGATAGCAAGGAGATTGATGCAGGGAACAGTAGGCAATTTGCCGGCAGCTTTCCACCAAAGATTGAGTGCCGTTGCCGTGGTGTACGTCCCAGTCGAGGATGGCGACACGGTTGATTCCCGGCTGTTCCAAGGCGTAGTGAGCGGCGATCGCAGCATTGGAAAACAAGCAAAAACCCATCGCGCGGGCGTTTTCCGCGTGGTGTCCAGGCGGCCTGGCCAGCACAAAAGCCGGTTCCCCCGCAGCCACCACTCGATCGACCCCATCGAGCCAAGCACTCGCCGCTAGCAGCGCTACGTCGTAACTTTCAGCAGAAATCGGCGTATCACCGTCGAGGTAGCCGCCACCCCGATGAGCCAAATGTTCGATTTCTTTGATGTATCTTTGCGAGTGAACTTTTTTGATAGCCGATAACAGTTGTTGTTCGCGCTGCGCCACTGGGGTGGGCAGTTGCCACTCAATTTGATCCGCCCAGGGAGCAGCTTTCAGAGCATTGACGATCGCCGTTAAACGTTCTGGTCGCTCTGGGTGAAGCATTCCAGTCTTGTGCAGCAAGAAATCTTCGGAGTAGATGACGGGTAGCATCGGCTGATTTTAGATTTTAGATTTTAGATTTTAGATTTTTACTTAGCTTTAAGAAGGCCTTCGGTTTTGTGAAATTAAAATTTCGATCGAGTAACCATTTTAATTTCTTAGATGGCCGTCAAAAAAACTCACGAAAGCATGAAACCCGATCGCCTAAAAAAACCTTTTTAGCTTTTGCCAACTGCTGACAAAATCACCAACTGACAAATTATCAATTGTGCTGGTTTCGTCCCTTAATTTTTCTGGCAACTTTCCCATAAATTCCAAGGCAAATTGTGATATAATTTCAGGAGTAATTGGCAATATTTGGCAGCTCTACTGAATCCAAACCGATTTTATCGCATTTTTGAGATTTATAGCGGTCAAATTTAAATTTTTAACGGAGTTTTTCAACCTATGAGCACCTCTGAGTCGCGGATAATCCCGACGGATCTGGGTAATGAGATGTCCCGATCGTACTTGGAATACGCCATGAGCGTAATAGTCGGTCGGGCGCTACCAGATGCCAGGGACGGTCTCAAGCCCGTTCACCGACGCATTCTCTACGCCATGAACGAATTGGGCTTGACTCCCGATCGACCTTTCCGCAAATGCGCCCGCGTCGTGGGGGAGGTGCTGGGCAAGTATCACCCGCACGGAGATACAGCGGTTTACGACGCCCTGGTGCGGATGGCTCAGGATTTCTCCATGCGGGAACGCCTGATCAACGGCCACGGCAACTTCGGCTCCGTTGACAACGACCCGCCCGCTGCCATGCGGTACACCGAATGTCGCCTCACAGCCTTGACTAGCGACTCCATGCTGCGCGACATCGACTCGGAAACAGTTGATTTCGGCGACAACTTCGACGGTTCCCAGCAAGAACCCCTCGTACTCCCGGCACGCATCCCCCAAATTTTGCTCAACGGTTCCTCCGGGATTGCTGTAGGGATGGCCACCAACATTCCGCCCCACAATTTAGGCGAAATAATTGACGGTTTAGTAGCGCTAATTCACAATCCAGCCATTACTGACCTGGAATTGATGCAGTACATCCCCGGCCCGGACTTTCCCACCGGAGGGCAAATTCTCGGTAGAGGCGGCATTCGCGATGCTTACACCACCGGGCGCGGTTCGATTACAATGCGCGGAGTCGCCAACATTGAAACCATCGAACATCCCGGCCGCCCCGACAAAGAAGCAATTATTATCACCGAATTACCTTACCAAACAAACAAAGCAGGGCTAATTGAGAAAATTGCCGAACTTGTCAACGACAAAAGATTAGATGGAATTTCCGACATTCGCGACGAAAGCGATAGAGACGGAATGCGGATCGTGATCGAACTCAAGCGCGACGCCTATCCCCGCGTCGTCCTCAACAACCTCTACAAACAAACACCCCTCCAAGCCAACTTTGGAGCCAATATGTTAGCGCTAGTAAATGGGGAACCCCAACTACTTACGCTCTCCCAATTCCTCAATGTCTTCCTAGACTTCCGCATTGAGACAATTACTCGCCGGACTCAATACGAACTCCGCAAAGCAGAAGAACGCGACCACCTTCTGCAAGGCTTATTAATTGCCTTAGAAAACTTAGATGCAATTATTCACCTAATTCGCGCCGCTGCCGACTCCGCCGCAGCAAAACAAGAATTGATGGATAATTACGGTCTTTCTGAACAGCAATCCGACGCAATTCTGCAAATGCAGCTCCGGCGTTTGACAGCATTAGAAGCGCAAAAAATTCAGCAAGAACACGAAGAACTGCGAGCTAAAATTGAAGATTTGGAAGATATCTTAGCGCGCCGGGAACGCATCTTAGAAATCGCCGAATTTGAAGCAGTCGAAATCCAAACCAAAATCGCCACTCCTAGACGCAGCGTCATCGAACACGCCGAAGGAGAAATCGATGAAAGAGATTTAATTGCCAACGAACAAGCAATTATTCTGATCACCGAGCAAGGCTACATCAAGCGGATGCCAGTCAGCACTTTCGAGGCCCAAAGTCGCGCTACTCGCGGCAAAGCAGGCGCGAAAATGAAAGAAGACGACGGAGTAGAACATTTCCTTTCCTGCTGCGATCATGACAGCGTTTTGTTCTTCAGCGACAGGGGCGTAGTTTACTCTGTCAAAGCTTATCAAATCCCCGTCTGTTCCCGGACGGCCCGCGGCACTCCCGTGGTGCAACTGCTGCCGATTCCTATAGAAGAAAAAATCACTTCTATGGTGTCAGTCACAGAATTCACCAGCGAAGAATACTTGGTCATGCTGACTCGCGGTGGCTACATTAAGAAAACCGCACTTTCCGCTTTTGGCAACATCCGCACTAATGGATTAATCGCCATTTCTCTAGAAGAAGGCGACCAACTGCGCTGGGTGCGGAGAGCAAAAGTGGGTGACAGCATCATCATCGGTACGCGCCAAGGCATGGCAATTCATTTCCGCACCAATCACGAACAGTTGCGCCCAGTCGGCCGCGCGACGCGGGGTGTAAAATCAATGAAATTGCGATCGGGCGATGAGTTGATTAGCATGGACATTTTGCCCAGTTCAATTGTTGCCGAAATCGCTGAATTGGAAACTGAAGACTCCGAATTTGAGGGAGCTAATATTGCTCAATTAGAAACGGACGAAGCGGAATTTGAAGGGGCAGAAAGTGCTGAATTGGAAACGGAAGATGAAGAATTAGAATTGCAAGCAGAGGAAATTGAAGGCGAAGAGGTTGAAGAAATTTCGACAGTTAGCAGCGAAGTTCCTTCGGTGTTGGTAATCACCACCAACGGCTACGGCAAGCGGGTTCCTGTTTCTCAATTCCGCCTACAAAGACGGGCAGGCAAAGGATTGACGGCTACTAAATTTAAGTCGAAAAAGGGTAAGGATCAGGTAGCAGCCCTGCGAATTGTCAACGAAGATGACGAATTGATGATCATTACCAACCGAGGTATTATTATCCGTCAGGCGGTGAGTGCAATTTCTACTCAATCGCGCACAGCAACGGGTGTGCGGGTGCAGCGGTTAGATGAGGATGATTCCATCGTAGCTGTGGCTTTAGTGCCGGCTGCTGGTGAAGAATCGGCGGAAGAATCGGAATCTGAGGAAGTGGCAGAATAGTCCTAGGTTAATAGTTTGTAAGGTGCGCGCTGCGTACCTTACTGCTGAATGGTAAAAATGCGATCGTCCCTACTCAGAAGTTTTCCCTCAAAAGTCAAATATTTTTTCCGGTGAGGTAATGATGAGTCATTCGATTTTAGATTTTAGATTTTAGATTTTGGATTGACTTGCGCGAGATAAATTCGGGGGCTTGAGGATTTTAGATTTTAGATTTTGGATTGATTCCACGGATAAATCACGTGGCGGGTACCATCAAGAAATTCTTGGTCAACTCCAAACCCCACTACTAACCGATACCTGGATTACAGCGACTTGGGATGAATATATAGAAATTATTAAACAGCCGGAGTACGATCGAGCAAAATCCTACTACTACAACGGACTATTGAGGATTGAAATGGCAGCAGTCGGGCCAGATCATGCTGATGACAACGGAGTTATCGTCATCTTAATCAATTTATTGGGCATTGCTAAAGGTATAAAAATGAGACTCCTGGTCAACTGTAGCTACGCCAAAACAGGTGTCAGAAGCGCTCAACCTGATGCTTCTTAGGAATGAGAATTAAATAACTTCCACTCTTGAAAGTGGGATGGGCCTAAGAGCCCATCCAAAAAGGACGGGCTCTTAGGCCCATCCCACAATAACAATTAAAATTGTAAGTTATTTAATTCGCGATCCTAAGCATCTACTTTGTACCTTTATTGACAAGTTAGATTTAGACCCGGATTTGATGTTAAACCATCCTAAGCTTCCTTCAGTCTTGTCTTATGGTACTTTGGCTGCTTAAAAACAGTCCGGAGTATTGATTCACCAATTGACAGAGGAATGTTGTATAATCTACATTCAAAACAACCAATTTCTGCACCCCTTAACAAAATTGATATGACAGAGAAATCCCACATTTTTTTAGCTGGTGCTAGTCGAGGCGTCGGCTTAGAAATCGCGAAATGTCTGACAGCACAAAAGATGCAAGTAACAGCACTTTTGCGATCGCCCGCAACCAGCACCGAATTAGAAGCAATGGGCATCAAAGTCGTGACTGGCGATGCTTTGGATGCAGCAGCTATGGAAGCTGCGATGGCTGGTGGCGATTCAATTCATGCCGTAATCAGCACAATTGGGGGCTTGCCCAAAGATGGGGAAAGAGCCGATTATTTGGGCAACAAAAACTTGATTGATGCGGCGGTCAAAGCAGGCGTGCAAAAATTTATTTTAGTTTCATCAATCGGCAGCGGTAATAGTGTCGGCGCTTTGCCGCCCCAAGCTTTAGAAACTTTGCGCCCGGTTTTAATTGAAAAGGAAAAAGCCGAAAATCATTTGATAGAAAGCGGGATGATTTATACAGTAATTCGTCCGGGCGGACTCAAATCGGAACCTGCAACAGGCAACGGTATTTTAACAGAAGATTGTCGAGTTGCTGGAACTATTCACCGGGCAGATGTAGCGCAGCTAGTTTGTCAGTGTTTAGTTTCTGATGCTGCTAACAATAAAGTTTTGTCGGCGGTAGATAAACAGATGGTTTACGGCAATCCAGAATTTGAGGAATTAAATCTGTAGGGGCGGGTTTTACCAACAATAATTGCCTAAAACCGATAATCTCGTAAACCCGCCCCCACTTGGGTGGCGATCGCGCGGGGTGGGGGCGGGTTTTTGAGTCTTTGGGTATCCTTTGAAACTATTGGTGAACCCGCCCCTACAAGTTTTTGACGGAGGGCGATCGTAAACCTGTCCCCAACCAACGGCAAATCTCAAGAATCGAAAGGCTTAATCCACGATCGCCCGATCGCCCAATCCAGAACCAAACCCGCGATCGCAAATAATACCACACTCTCGACACCGCGAACCGCAAACGGCAATAACTCCTGTAGGGCGGGCATCTTCCCCGATTCAAAAAACAATCCAGCATCCAACTGTCCAAAAGCCCGCACCAACCCAAAAGCCAACACCGCACCAGATTTAAGCTGCGGGTTAACATCTCGGCGAATCGCATAGCGGTAAGTCACGCCGAACAAAAAACCGCCCAAAAGTGCGATAGTCGCCCTGAAGGCAAAATTTAGGTCAATTTCCCTTACCTGCAAACTCGCCAGAGAATCCAACCTATCCGCCAGAATTAAGCTATTACCAAGGGCGATCGCCCCAAAACCCAGCAAACAAGACAAAGCAGCAACACTCCCTGCCTTCAAAGATTCTACCCGTTCAGCCGCACTAAAATTTGACGAATCCTTCACAGCGCCCTCATTTCAAAAATGGCTCAAATTGACTTATGATAAGGGTTGAAGTCACTTTGTACAGTTTGTTCAATAAATAGCTATGGATATTTTGTCACTCGGTTGGGTTTCGGTGCTAGTTCTGTTCTCCTTCTCAATTTCAATGGTCATTTGGGGACGCAACGGTTTCTAGATTCCAGAATAGCTTGCGGGGCAAGCTTTTTAACGGCCCCGCATTTTTTTTAATCCTATTTAACCAAATCAAAATAACAGGAGTTGTCAACATGACAGTCAAAAAAATATTAATGTTAGTCGGCGACTTTGTAGAAGACTACGAAGTAATGGTTCCCTTCCAAGCCCTGCAAATGGTAGGTCACACCGTCCACGCCATCTGCCCGGAAAAAGCTGCAGGCCAAACAATTCGCACCGCAATTCACGACTTTGAAGGCGATCAAACCTACAGCGAAAAACCCGGTCACAACTTCACTTTAAACGCGACTTTTGACGAAATCAACCCGGCCGACTACGACGCTTTGGTTATCCCCGGAGGACGGGCCCCAGAATACATCCGCCTCAACGAACAAGTGCTGCAAATTACCCGCTACTTTGCCAACAGCAAAAAGCCGATCGCATCTATATGTCACGGCTTACAGGTTCTAACCGCCGCCGGCGTACTCGAAGGCAAACGGTGCACCGCATACCCCGCTTGCAGCCCTGACGTACTCCGGGCCGGCGGCAAATATACAGAAGTTCCCGTTACCGAAGCCGTAGTCGATGGCAATTTAGTCACCGCCCCCGCGTGGCCCGCACATCCTAACTGGTTGGCTGAATTCCTGAAAGTTTTGGGAACGAAGATCGAACATTCAGATAGTCATTAGTCATTAGTCATTAGTTAGGATCGCGAATTAAATAACTTACAATTTTAATTGTTATTGTGGGATGGGCGTCCCGCCCGTCATGAGTGGACGGGC
>NZ_JAUBVD010000076.1:6173-26590 GCF_036705675.1 Microcoleus sp. AT8-A3 | reverse complement strand
AAATCGAAAATCGAAAATCCTCAAGAAAGAGCATTGATCCGTGGGGTCGCCTCTCAAATCGAAAATCGAAAATCGAAAATCGAAAATCGAAAATCGATTGACTCCTCAATAGCTAAAAGAACAAATGACTTTCCGGCTGAATATTAATCTCCATCGGCACAGCTTGCGGGTCAGCCGAAAGAGCAAACATAATCGCATTTGCAGCAGTTTCGGTACTCAGCATTTTTGACCTGTCTACCTTCAAACTGACATTATCCCAAAAGGGAGAATCCACCCCGCCAAAATAGAATAGCGTAAACTTAATGCCGTAGCGCCGCAGCTCATCTGCCATGCACTTGCTGAAACCAACTACCCCAAACTTTGAAGCGCAATAAGCCGTTCCCATCGCCATCGAATGCTTGCCCAAAATCCCGATGACATTGCAAATGTGACCGGATTTGCGCTCTTTCATCACATTCGCCGCTGCTTGAGACGTGTAAAAACTGCCTTTTAAGTTTAAGTCAAGCATTGCATCTAAATCAGCGGGTTCTAACTTGTTCCACTGCTTGAGAATTCCGGCACCGGCGGCGTTTATGAGGGCATCAATTTGTCCAAAATGTTCCAGAGTTGTCTGCATCAACGTCTCGACTTGTGGCAAATCGGTGATATCTGTGGGCACGCACAGTACCTCTGTTGCCGAAAGTTCGCTAGCTAAAGTGTCTAATTTACTGCTGTCTCTGGCGGCGAGCACTAGCCTCGCACCCGCATCAGCGAGTTTGCGGGCCACTGCTGAACCGATGCCGCCAGTCGCACCCACCACAACCACAACTTTGTCCTGCATATCCCTTTACATTTCTTTACGTCCAGATTGTATGATAACTCAAGTTGCTAGTAATGGGGATGTTGATATAGCAATCCTTGCAGGAGTCGTAAATTTTTGACCCCACCCCAACCCTCCCCTTATCAAGGGGAGGGAGTAAGAAATTCACAAATTATTTAGGATGGCTATATATTTTAATTTTTAATTAATTGAGAGAAACTTGCCAGCCTTTTTCGGCTTTTTTTAGCTGGAGAGAAGCGCAGGATTGCAAAAATTTAGTGAATTTCTTACCCAAATTAAAATCTTTAATTATTTGGGTAATTTGTTTGCCGTATTGTCGGTGAAATTCACTACCAACATTGGAGAGAAATACAGAATTTTCAGGAGAGTTGTCGGTTAAGTCGCCAACGATTTTGACAAGAGCTCTTTCTAAGTCTTCGAGAGAATTAATATCGGTCAAAGTTGCAGGTGCTGGCTGGTGGTTATTCAGATTTTCTTGGTTAAGTATTGGCGGTGGGGGCGATAATCTTACTTCAAAAAGAGTGACATAAGTTTGAGAAGTTTCTGAGGGTTTGTGGAGGACAAAATCGGTGGGATATTTGACAAATATATCCCTGGTTTTAGTACCAAGCAAATGATGGGCAACAACTTGATTGAGGACTAAGCCGTAATTTTCCTTAAATAAAGCTGAAACTGTAGAAAGTTTTATCCACTGAGTTGAGGTACGCTTTTGCTCTTTTTTGATTAATTCTTTGAGCTGAATAACTAATTGTTCTAGGGGGGTTATTTCCGGTGTGGTTACTAGGGAATGGGTTTCCAATTGTCCGGTTTTGCTGTTTAAAACTAGGATTTTATCTATTTGTTTGCGGACTTGAAATACGGTTAGTCCGTGGGCTTGCAGTGTGTTGCTGAGGTGAGTGAGGGCGCGATCGGACGAACAGACAAAAATCTCCTTGGCTGTGGGATAATGTACGAAAATCGATGCCCCGACTGTAGCCATTTTTAAGTCGGCGCTGTCTTTGCCGGGGGGGACGTGAATTAGTTGATAGCCACGCTGGTGAAATTCGGCATCTTTTTTGCCCATGCTGCGCCAGTTGGCAAAGGCAACTTTGATTTGGATGGGATAGTGGCAAATTCCCTCTAAAAATTTTTCGGTTTCGATGGTGAGTTGCAAGTTTTCGACATCTAGCAGCAAGATAGCAATGCCGCTAGGAAGCGGGGCTGGTTGATTGGCTGTTGAAGTTGGAGGTTCTGACGAAACTGAGTTTTGTGATTTAGCTGGTGCTGTTTGAGATTGGGCTAGCTGCTGAATTTTGGCACATAATTTACTGAATTGAGGTGAATTAACGAATTCTGGAATCAGCAGAATTTGTAGGTATTTTTTCGCACTCAGCACCAGGGAATCTGTATCGCTGGCTACTGTGAAACTTTTTGTCAATTTTCCAATCAAAACTGACTGAAAATCAGGTTTGGCCCAGGGGGTTTTCCTGTATTTTTCAGTTATCCATTCGGGATGCTTTTCCTGAATGGTAATTAGGGTTTGAGCTATATAGCGACTGATGGCGCTGAATGCGAGAGATTCTTGAGTCGCAAGCTCGGAGGTTCGATCGGGCATGGCCCTCTACAATGCGGGATGCTGTTTCAATTTATCACAATTCTAGTTTTTCGCCGGGAGTCGGACGATCGCCCGCCAAATTAAACCGGCGACAATTAATGCCAATCCTGTCAGCCAAATTTGCCTCTCCACCCAAAAAGCCAGAAACAGACAATTCCCCAAACCCACCCAAGCCAACCACTGCGGATAAAGTCTTTCGGCGGGGGAAAGTTGCAGGGCGGCGAGGTTGGTGATAGCGTAATATATCAAAATGCTAAAAGCACTGAATGACCAAGTGGTTTTGACATCGCCGACGAGGATTAAAAGTGCGATCGTAACTTCCACAACCACCACAGCCACGTAGGGAGTTGTCCCCTCTGGATTCAGCCGCGCCAAGACTCTGGGCATATCCAAGCGCCGCCCCATCGCCAGCCAGATGCGCGACAGCCCTAAAATTAAGTTCAGCAAGACTCCCAACATAGCGGTAATTGCGCCGACGGCTAGCAGTTGAGAAACTCCCGGAATTCGGAAACTGCGGGCGATGACTTCCAAGGGTGCAGTCGTGCCGCCTGGTTGTAAAGACAATTTATCGGCTCCCCCCGCGCCCGCGACAACTACTGCTACCCCGACGTAAAGCAGCATTGTCAGCACCAAAGTGAAAATTATGGCTTTGGGAATGGTTTCCCTCGGTTCCCGCACTTCCTCGCTCATTGTGGCGATGCGGGCGTAACCGCTATAAGCGACAAACATCAGGGCGGTGGCCTGGAAGATGGAGCCGATCGAGCTATGATTCTGTACGGTGGCCATTTCCCACCTTACCTCTGGCAAACCGACAGCAACAAACACCGCTAAGGATAGGAGTGTAACTGAGACTATGGCAGTATTGGCAATATTCGATCGCCTAATTCCCGTCAATACAATTAAAGTGATGGCGGCGAGGGCGACTAAAGCTGTTAGGATCAGGTAAGTGCGATCGGCTACACCAACTGCATTTAAAAAATACCCCGCAAAACCCAAAGCAGCAGTAGCCGCAGAAGCCGTTTTCGCCAACAAAAACATCCAGCCGGCAGTGAAACCCAGCCAAGGATTGAGATATTTGTAGCCATATTCATAAGTACCGCCGCTAACAGGATGATTTGCCGCTAATTGAGCGCTGTTAAGGCCATTGCACACAGCAACAAAAGCTGCAATACCTACAGCCAAAATCACTCCCTGCCCAGCAACTTCCGCCGCAATGCCGATACTCACAAATACTCCGGTACCGAGGATTGAGCCCAGGCCCATGAGAGTTGCGCCGAAAACACCTAACTCTCGCTTCAGAAGTGGTGAAGACATTTTTGCAAAAAACCTTACAAAGTTTTCAAGACGATCGCAAATAGCACATTAGACATCTCCAATAATTCTTGTGGAACAGGCAGGATGCCTGTTCAAAACTGGCTTTTCTGGAGATGCCTCTTTAAAAAAACAATTGTCGCTGCCGTTTCTAGTTTAAGCTTTTTCCCGATCAATTTTATAGTCATCAAAAGATTGGTTCAACAGTCCATTATCTCAGTTGGTGGGAAAAATTTAAACTGTTCATAATCTAAATTAATTCAAAATTTAAAGATCGACTGTTATCCTCCTATAGGATTCGCTGCTCATCATACTTAACGCACAGGATCAAATTATATGGCGCTCAATTTGATGAAATTTAAGCTTAACGGCTGGACAATAGCCGGTGCATCGGCATTTGTAGCTGCGGCGATCGGTATGTCAGTCCCAGCGATTCAGGCTCAAGGACAAAGAATAATTAAAATCGACGGTTCCAGCACAGTCTACCCGATTACCGAAGCTGTCGCCGAAGAGTTCCAAAAAACCAACAGAGGCATACAAGTTACCGTGGGCGTCTCCGGTACGGGTGGGGGCTTCAAAAAATTCTGCCGCGGTGAAACTGACATTTCCAACGCTTCCCGACCGATTTTGAAAGCGGAGATACAGGCCTGCGCTCAAGCTGGGATTAGATATATAGAACTCCCCGTGGCTTATGACGCTCTGACAGTGGTGGTTAACAACCAAAATACCTGGGCGCAAAACTTGACAGTTGCCGAACTCAAGAAAATGTGGGAACCCGGAGCTCAGGGTAAAATCAATAACTGGAACCAAATTCGGGCAGGATTTCCCAACGCACCCCTGAAGCTTTTTGGTGCTGGTACGGCTTCTGGAACTTTTGACTATTTTACTGAAGCGATCGTCGGTAAATCTAAATCTAGCCGGGGCGACTACACTGCCAGCGAAGACGACAACGTGTTAGTCAACGGTGTTTCTCGCGACAAAAATGCCATAGGTTACTTTGGCTACGCTTATTACGAAGCAAATAAGGGCAAGCTCAAATCAGTGGCAATTAATGGTGGTAGAGGACCTGTATTGCCTTCTGCACAGACAGTGCAAAATGGCTCTTATCAACCGCTATCCCGTCCTCTGTTCATCTACGTTAATGCCAAGTCGGCAGATAAACCGGAAGTGAAGCAGTTTGTCGAATACTATATCAAGAACGGTGCTAAACTAGCGCGCGATGTCAAGTACGTAGCTCTACCTCCACAGGCTTATACAACTGCTATGGGTCATTTTACCAAGCGTCGTGTAGGCACTATTTTCGGTGGCGAAGAAGCTGTAGGTTTGACGATTGAGGAAATGTTGAAGCGCGAAGCCAGATAGCAAGTTTATCGGTATTTATTTAGTCAGCAGTCATTAGTTACTGGCGTAAATCCCGATCGTGGCGCTGCATTTACTTACAAAAATTATATCAATATTTCGGGGTGCCAATCCGAGAGTCACTACTAATGACCGATCGCTAATGACTAATAACCAATAACTCTTGATAACTAATGGCTCAAAAATCACTGAAATTATCCAAACAAGCCGCGTTTTCCCCAAAGCTAGTGAGGGATTTGCGCGAAGGTGCGATCGCTTTTTTGCTGTTCCTCGCAGCCTTTTCCTCAGTAGTAACTACTTTCGCTATTCTTTACATCCTAGTTTCGGAGTCCTTGGGTTTCTTCCAACAAGTTTCTTTGGTGGAATTTCTCACGAGTACAGAATGGACTCCCCTATTTTCCGAGCCTCGCTACGGGATTTTGCCCCTAGTTTCGGGTACTTTGGTAATTGCGGGAGTTTCAATGATGGTGGCAATTCCTATGGGTACAATCATTGCGATTTACCTGAGCGAATTTGCTGACAGTCGGGTGCGCGAGGTGATGAAGCCAGCGTTGGAATTGCTGGCGGGAGTTCCCACAGTAATCTACGGTTACTTTGCCTTCTTATTTGTAACCCCGATGTTGCAAATAGTGCTGCCGGATTTACCGGGATTCAATATGTTGAGCGCTGGATTGGTGGTGGGTATTATGATTGTACCCTTCATTAGTTCGATCGGCGAAGATGCAATGCGAGCTGTGCCAGTATATCTCAAGGAAGGCGCTTATGCAATGGGAGCAACACGATTTCAAACAGCAACGTCGGTAGTTTTTCCCGCTGCACTTTCGGGAATTTCTGCTTCTTACATTTTGGCAATTTCTCGCGCTGTGGGCCTTACAATGGTCCCCGCGATCGCCTCTGGTTTGCAGCCGAGTTATACCTGGAATCCAATGGAACCCGGTGCTACAATTGCTTCTTATATCGTGCAAGTTAGTCTCGGCGACTTGCCGCACGCCAGCTTAGAGTATCAAACAATTTTTGTGGCGGGGCTTACCCTAGTGTTGATGACTTTGATATTTAACATAATTGGGCATTTTCTGAGCAAGCGTTACAGGGAAATCTACTAATACTAAGTAAGGGTAATACCCATTTTTGGTGAGTTTCCATACAATCAGATCCCCCCTAACCCCCCTTAGTAAGGGGGGGACAAGATTCTTCTCTCCGCCCTTAATAAGGGGGGATTCTTCTCAAAGTCAACCCCTACTCCCCTTATTAAGGGGGATTTAGGGGGATCTAGCTATGTGAAACTACCCATTAAATTGGTATAAAAAGAAAGTTTTAAGGCTTGAGTTGACTAAACACAAGAATCAAAACTCCTCACCAATTACTAATCATCAATTGCCAATTACTAACTCCCAAAATATGGCCGTAAAAAATATACAGGAAATCCGAAAAATAATTGCAAAAGCTAAGCTGTGGGACAGCATTTTCGCTGCGATCGGCTTATTGTTGATGCTAGTAGGCGTGGTTGTCCTGTTAGCATTAATCATTGATTTGGCGATCGATGGTTTACCGCGTCTTTCCTGGCAATTCTTGACATCGTTCCCATCCCGTCGCGCGGAAGATGCAGGCGTACTGTCTGCTTGGGTAGGCTCGGCTTTAGTAATGTTAGTAACAGCTTTAGCCGCGGTTCCCTTGGGTATTGCGTCGGGTATTTACTTGGAAGAGTACGCCCGGAAAAATTGGGTTGCTGATTTTATCGAAATTAATGTCACTAATTTAGCAGGCGTTCCTTCAATTGTTTATGGACTTTTAGCTTTAGGTTTCTTTGTATATCAATTAAACTTGGGTCAGAGCATTCTCACTGCTGGTTTGACTTTAGCACTGCTGATTTTACCAGTAGTAATTGTTACTACTCGCGAGGCACTGAGGGCTATTCCTAATGAGATCAGGGAAGCTTCCTACGCCACAGGCGCTACCAAGTGGCAAACGATTTCGGATCACGTTTTGCCATACTCCGCTGGCAGTATTATGACAGGAGTAATTGTGGGGTTGTCAAGGGCGATCGGAGAAACAGCACCTCTAATTACAATTGGAGCCCTCACCTTTATTGCCTTTTTGCCAGACTCTCCCCTGCAAGCCGAATTTCCCTATGTTTCGTTTAAATGGCTGATGTCACCCTTCACAGTCATGCCCATGCAAATGTTCAACTGGGTATCGCGCCCGCAACCGGAATTTCAAAACAACGCTGCCGCAGCAGGCCTGATAATACTGGCGATGACTTTGGCAATGAATGGCTTGGCAATTTATCTCCGCTATATTTTCCGCAAAAACATCAAATGGTAAAAAAAATCACAACCAACTCTTCGTCTTCAACTACCGTTAAGGCAAAAGCTGAAGTCAGAAACCTGAATTTTTTCTACGGTTCAACTCAGGCACTGAAAAATATCAACCTAGTTGTTGATGATAAAAAAGTGACCGCGCTAATTGGCCCGTCTGGCTGTGGCAAAACTACGCTGCTGCGGTGTTTTAATAGGATGCACGACCTCTATCCCGGCAATCGTTACGAAGGGGAAATCTTGCTGGACTCCGATGAGATTAATATCCTCAGCCGCAAGGTAGATCCCATCGAAGTTCGGATGCGGATTAGCATGGTATTTCAAAAGCCAAATCCTTTCCCGAAGTCAGTCTATGAAAATGTAGTCTACGGGTTGCGGGTGCGGGGTCAAACGAAGCGCAGCGTCATGGATGAAAAAGTCGAAAAAGCTCTGCGGGGCGCGGCTTTGTGGAATGAAGTAAAAGACAGATTAAATGATTTGGCGTTTAATCTTTCGGGAGGCCAACAGCAGCGGTTGTGCATTGCTAGAGCTCTCGCAACCGAACCTGAGATAATTTTATTTGACGAACCAACTTCTGCCCTAGACCCGATCGCAACTTCCAGCATTGAAGCTTTAATTGCCGAGTTGAAAGAACAAGTAACAATTCTAATTGTTACTCACAATATGCAGCAAGCCGCACGGGTTTCTGACTATACAGCTTTCATGTATTTAGGTGAAATGGTCGAGTTTAATCAAACTAAGACTATTTTTAACAATCCTGCCAAGCAGCAAACTCAAGAATATGTAGAAGGTCGATTTGGATAATCTATAACTCAAGTAAGGTGCGTTACAACTAGATATAACGCACCCTAACTTTTTAACTAATTACACTCTCTATGCGGCTGTAAGTGCTCACATAATCACAAGTCGCTTTATGTTGAGGATTCAGGAAAATAGAAGGAGCTGAAGCATACTCTACAAGCTCGCCGACTCGCCTTCCTTCTTGAATCTTGATATTAAAAAAAGCAACAAGGTCAGCCACTCTTGAAGCCTGCTGTAAATTGTGCGTGACTATAACAATTGTGTAATGCTTCTTCAGCCTGTTAATTAATTCTTCTATGCGTAAAGTTGAAATTGGATCAAGCGCTGAACAAGGTTCATCCATCAAAATTACCTCTGGTTGCAGTGCTAAGGCTCTAGCAATGCAAAGTCGCTGCTGCTGGCCGCCTGATAAAGTCATAGCATTTTTATTAAGCAGATCTTTTACTTCGTCCCACAGCGCTGCTTGACGGAGAGCATCTTCGACAAGCTCGTCAATATTTCCCCGATAGCCATTGACGCGAAGTCCCAAAGCAATGTTCTCGTAAATAGATTTGGGGAATGGATTAGGTTTTTGAAAGACCATACCGATCCTGCGGCAAACTTCTATTAGATTGAACTCTGTGATGTCTCGATCGTAAAAAGTAATTTTTCCGGTTATTTTAGCGCATTTAACTAAGTCGTTAATGCGGTTAAAACAGCGCAGCAGAGTCGTTTTTCCGCAGCTAGAAGGGCCGATAAATCCTGTAACTTGATTTTTGTAAATTTCCATATTGATTCCTTCTAGGGCTAAAATGTCATTGTAGGATACCGATAGTTGCTGGACTCGCAAAATAGCTTCTAGGGGTGTTGGCAATTCAAAATCTGTTTGCATAGGTACAAAGAAACTGGGTATTGGCGATTGGGAATTGCAGATAGGGGGTGTAAGGAAGAAGCAATAATTTATCCCTTACACTCCTAATCCTTGATTTTTAGGTTTACAGGTGCGGAATTTTAGTGGTACTTTGGCGGGAATTGCTAATTGCTTTTTGATATTTTATGCTTGTTTTTTGCTACAGCTATCTCGCAATATTATAGCTAAAATATTCATCACGAATAGAATGCCAATTAGCAAGATAATTGCTGCTGCCGCATTTTGTTGGAAATCGGCTTGAGGTCGAGAAACCCAGTTAAATATTTGAACTGGTAGAGCGGTAAAAGGACTGCGTAACCCCTCCAGAGATAAAGCGGGCGTAAAGGTAATAAAAGCAGATGCACCTACCGCAATTAGCGGGGCTGTTTCACCAATTGCACGGGAAAGGGATAAAAAAATTCCCGTTAAAATACCGGGCATTGCAGATGGCAGGACTAGATGCCACAAAACCTGCCACCGAGTCATTCCTGTAGCGGTGCCTCCTTCCCGCAAGCTATGGGAAACGGCGCGCAGTGCTGAACGAGTCGCTATAATTATGGTGGGTAAAGCGATTACGGATAGGGTGAGGGACGCAGAAAGTAAACTGTACTTGCCAGTTAAAAATCCTAATCCGTGAACAAATATTCCCAGCCCTAGCAAGCCATAAATAATAGAGGGCATTGCTGCTAAATTTGCAATATTAATTTCAAGGAATTGGCTAAATAGATTATTGGGGACATATTCTTCGAGATAAATGGCTGCTCCTACTCCAATGGGAGTAGCGAAAATTGCAGTTAATCCCAGCAACCAAAAAGTTCCCGCTAAGGCTACGTAAATTCCTGCTTCTTCGGGGTTTCTGGAAGCAAATGACGTGATAAATTGCCAGTTAAGGCGCGAGAGACCATCTTGAGACACATCAAATAATAAAAGCCCTAGAACGGTTATTAAAACCAAAGGTGGAATAACTGTGAGAATTATGAAAATTCGATCTAGGAAGTGACGTTTGGTGAAATCAGGCTGAAAAATGTGAGTAAATTTCGGTATTTTTTGAGGGGAGTATTGAGCGATATCTGACCGAGAATTAATAGCTAAATGTTCTTGATTTACCTCCGGGCTGCCAATTGGGACTTCTAACATTAAATCGCGGTGACGCCGGACAAGCAAGTGACTCAGTGTGTTGAGGATCGAGGTCATCAAAAATATGACCGTCCCTACTGTGAAAATAGTGTGAAATTCTAGAGAATTTATAGGTATATCGCCCAAACTTACTTGAATTATAAAAGCAGTCATTGTCGATACTGCTTCTAGCGGATTCAGAGCAAATTGGGGATTTTGTCCTGCTGCAATGGAGGCGATCAGGGTTTCTCCCAAACAGCGAGAAGCTGCTAATGTAAAGGAGGCAATGATGCCTGGAAATGCGACTGGTAAAATTATTTTAGTGATAATTTCTGGTTTTGTAAAACCTAAAGCATAAGCTGCTTCCTGTAATCGTTTTGGGACATTTTGAATAGCGTCTTCACTCATAGAAGATACAATAGGTGCAATCATTATGCCAGTGACTAAACCTGCGCTTAAAGGGCTAAACCCGGCTAGATTGGGGATAAGTTTTTGCAGCAGCGGGGTAACAAATAACAGAGCAAAATAGCCATAGACTACAGTGGGGATGCCCGATAGAGTTTCTATAAAGGGTTTGAGCAGATAACGCACTCTATGGGGAGCGTATTCGCTGAGGTAGATGGCAGTGAGGAAGCCAACAGGCACGGCAACAGTCATGGCGATCGCCGTTGTCAACAATGTGCCGCTGGCAAGTACCATAATACCAAAGGTTTTATTGGGAAAAAGCGGCGTCCACTGCGTATCTGTCAAAAATCTCCACAAAGGTACTTCTTGGAAGAAAATTGCTGTTTCATAAATCAGGACAGTAATAATCCCTAGGGTGATGAATGCGGGAATACATCCGAGTATTCCCAATAGAGCGTGTAAAGCATATTCTTTCCACATAGCTGAGGTTAAATTGCGCTGCCAAAGCTTAGACTCAGGTGGCAGATGCGAAGGGGCAGTTTTCATTTAAACCTGGGCTTTTGATTGTTGGCGATCGAGAGTGTATTGAGACTTTGAAAATAATTAATTTTTCGTGCTAGTTAGTGATGGAGTAATTGTTATTCAGTAATTGAGTCGCTCCAAACTGACTCAAAAAATCCGCTTTAAAAACTAATAACTAAGGATTGCTAGTAGATGGTTATTTAAAATAACTGATGTCCTCTGATAATTTATCACAATAGCTAATCAAAAATGGTTAAAAATAGGTAAGCAATTCGATAACAGAGGGTTAAAGCCTCGGACTGGTTGCAAGAAAAGTGGGCCGCCCGATTAAAACCTGAGAGGCGAAAAGTTGTCTGTTTGACCTTAATCTTGAATACGATCGCCAGGGAGTACATGAGCGTAGTCCAAGAGCAAGCGTTACCGAAGCACCTTGGCGACTGCTATAGCTTGTAAGGTACGTCCAAGGGCACCTTACCCTCACAATTTATGACTTTTGAGTCATATATTTAATCCGTAACTTTGGCGATCGCCACTTGATGCTCCTTACCCTTTTTCTGAACTTTGAATTTTTGGCATGACTGCAAAAAATCGTGAAAATTGCTACCCAAATGCAGCGATTGCAGCTTTTTAGTAATTGGTTGACCGTATTGCTTGTGAAATTCGGTGGCTACCTGGTTAATGCCAATGTAATTGCCTGGAGATTTAGCAGTTAATGCCAATACAATATTTGCTATAGATGCTTCCAGGGCGGCTGAGGACTGTGTTTTTGAAGATGCTGCTGCTTTTGGAGCGATCGCCACTTGATGTTCGTTACCGAGCAATTCCATTTTGAAAACAGACGGACGCGATTTAAAAAAATTAATTAGACTAGAATCCGGCAAAAAATTTTTCACAATTAAATCGGCATGACACTGATATTTAGTATAAAATTGTTTCTTGATTGTTGTGACGGGAATAGCATTTTGTTTTAAATCAACTATCGCTTTCGCAATCATTGCTACAAGTATCTTTTCTAAAGCATCCAGCGAATGAATCCCAATTGAATTGACTGACTTGGTTTCGGGAACTTTTTGGGATTCAATATCTAGATCCACGACAAGAGGAGTTATACACTCTTTAGTCCCAGAAGAAATTTTGTCTTCTGCTGACTCCGACAGTGCAGCAGGGGAAGTTGTAGAAGGGAAAACAATAGTGTGGCGCTCTTGAAAAAGCTCAGCCACACTAGAAAAACGAGCGATCCGCTCATCAATAGATTTGTGTTCAGCCTTCAACAACTCTGCAACTTGATTAGCCAATTCTGCAAAACTAGGGATTTCCTCTTCCCTTTCGCAAGAATAGTGCTTGCTCTCACCATTCTGACAGTTTTCTACAGATAAAACTGAATTTTGCCGACGCACCCGAAACACAGTCACTCCCTGATTTTGCAACTGATTGCAAAGATGATTTAACAAACCGTCCGAAGAACAGACAAAAACTTGTTTTACATCCCGATATCGATATAAAATAGCCGCGCCAAAAGCAATCATTTTACCGTCAGCACTATTAGCACCGCCCGGAACGTGAATCAGTTCGTAACCGCGATCGTAAAGTTCAGCATCCAACTTGCCGATACTCGGATTTTTCCAGTTAGCAAAAGCAATTTTAACTTGCAGGGGATAGTCGCACAAATCGGCTAAGAATTGTTCTGTATTAACCTTAAGTTTCAGATTTTCGGCATCTAACAGCAAAATCGCAATCCCGCCGGACTCTGTGGTGGTTGCAGACTCGATTCCTTGCGGGATAACTTCGCTTAACCGTGTTTCCGTGCATTTGCGACTGAAAGACGGCGGACTGGGCGGGTCAAAAAAATGTTTGCGGCAAGCTTTGCAAAGATACCGCTGGTGCCCGTTGGGACGGCCGTTTTTACGAACTTCGTCAGATTCGCATCTTGGACATTTCATGTAACCCATTATGCAGCCTACTCCCCAACCCAACAAGGCATTACCTATCTTCTTCTTCCTCTTCCTTCGCGCCCTTGGCGTCTTCGCGGTTCGTTAAATACGTATCTTTTGAGCGGTTCAGGAGTAACTTGTGGCAGTCGATCGGCTCATAATAACAAAAGAACGTTAACAATTCTTAAAAAAAATGGCTAGAGACTTGCGGGGATTCCTAAAACTACTCGAAGAACGGGGACAACTGCGCCGGATTAGCGCCTTAGTCGATTCCGACCTCGAAATTGCCGAAATTTCCAACCAAATGCTGCAAAAAGGCGGCCCTGGACTGCTGTTTGAAAACGTCAAAGGGGCCGAATTCCCCGTCGCAATCAACCTGTTGGGTACGGAAGAGCGCGTTTGCTGGGCGATGAACATGGAAAAGCCGATCGAACTAGAAGAGCTCGGCAAAAAACTGGGAATGCTGCAACAGCCAAAACCGCCGAAAAAGATTTCCCAAGCGATAGAATTCGGCAAAGTCCTGTTTGACGTAGTGAAAGCCAAACCGGGGCGCGACTTTTTCCCAGCTTGTCAGCAAGTGGTAATTGAGGGAGAAGGGCTGGATTTGAACAAAATCCCGATGATTCGCCCTTATCCGGGAGATGCGGGCAAAATTATCACCCTGGGTTTGGTAATTACCAAAGATTGCGAAACGGGCACGCCGAATGTGGGGGTTTATAGGTTGCAGTTGCAGTCAAAAAACACGATGACTGTACACTGGTTATCGGTGCGGGGCGGCGCGCGGCACTTGCGGAAAGCGGCGCAGGCTGGTAAAAAGTTGGAAGTTGCGATCGCCCTGGGAGTCGATCCTTTAATCATTCTCGCCGCAGCAACCCCAATTCCTGTAGATTTATCGGAATGGTTATTTGCCGGACTTTACGGCGGTTCCGGCGTGCAATTGGCGAAGTGCAAAACCGTAGATTTGGAAGTACCGGCGGACTCGGAAATTGTGTTAGAAGGAACGATTACGCCGGGGGAAGTTCTGCCCGACGGGCCCTTCGGCGATCACATGGGTTATTACGGCGGTGTCGAAGATTCGCCGTTGGTGCGGTTCCACTGCATGACGCACCGCAAAGACCCGATTTATCTGACCACATTTAGCGGGCGGCCGCCGAAAGAAGAAGCAATGATGGCGATCGCGCTTAACCGTATTTATACCCCTATTTTGCGGCAGCAAGTATCGGAAATTGTCGATTTCTTCTTACCGATGGAAGCGCTGAGTTATAAGGCGGCAATTATCTCGATCGATAAAGCATATCCCGGTCAAGCGCGCAGGGCTGCTTTAGCATTTTGGAGTGCTTTACCGCAGTTTACTTACACTAAGTTTGTGATTGTTGTCGATAAAAGTATCAACATTCGCGACCCGCGTCAAGTAGTTTGGGCAATTAGTTCTAAAGTCGATCCGGTGCGGGATGTATTTATTCTGCCGAATACGCCTTTTGATACGTTAGATTTTGCCAGTGAAAAGATTGGTTTGGGAGGCAGAATGGGGATTGATGCTACTACGAAGATGCCGCCGGAAACGGATCACGAATGGGGGGAAGTTTTGGAGTCAGATCCGGATGTGGCGGCGATGGTAGAAAGGCGTTGGGCTGAGTATGGTTTGGCTGATTTGAATTTGGGAGAAGTCGATCCGAATTTGTTTGGTTATGAGATGAAGTAGGGGAATTAACCGTAAAATCTGACATATCGCACATCCTCGATCGACCTGTGGTGGCGGGTTTTTCCAACCCTTTATGACACAGATAGACAATCTAAAAAACCCGCCCCCACCAACTAAAAATCGCAAGCTACCTCTTTTTAATGCGATCGGGATTTACGCACTCCGACAAAGAAACCGGGTTTTTACCGAGTCTTTGCACTGTCAAGAAGTCTTCTCGAAAAAACCCGGTTTCTGGGTTCCTATGCGTAAGTTATATTATATTCAAAAGTTTGTGCCACAATTGAGGAACTTCAGATTAATCCCACTGACGAACAAGCCCAAGCCTGTCTGCGCGTCTGCCAGATGTTCTCTAGCTACTACCGAGATATTCAACTATTCCGTTTTAATGCTCAAACCACAGAAGTGTATATTTTCGTAAGTGATGATCTGCAAGTAATCGTATCTAGTAATTGACTTTGGAGGTTTTTGGATGAAACCGAACTTTGATGAAATGAGCAGATCCGAATTAAAAGCTTACGTGCTATCGCATCGGCATGATGATGAAGCGATTCAGATATTTTTTGGTCGCCGTAATCCCCCAGATTCACAAGCGACATGGTACGGGCAGATGTGTACTCCTGAAGGTGTACCCATTGAAGAAAATATTCGCATCGCTGAGGAAGCAATTAAGAAAAGAGCTGAAATCGATCGCGAAAAACAACAACAACGGGAAAAAGCACAGGAGGATCGATTACGCCAAACATTAGAACGGGAAATTGAGGCAAAACTTCGATCGCAAATTGAATTAGAAGTCGAACAGAAGTTGCAGGAAAACTTAGAAAAAGAAATTGAGGCTCTGATAAGTGCGATCGCCCAATTTTTAGCATCAACCACCAGCTTACCATCAAGACTGGCAGGGCCGATCGCACTTTTTGCAATGAAGCAAGGGATTGAAGATTTTTGCGATTTTTAGAATGGGCGATCGAATTAATGCGCTCAGGACTTATGCGCTTCGTCAGAGAAACCGGGTTTTTTGTCAAATCTGCGGACTGTAACGAACTATTCTCGAAAAAACCCGGTTTCTGACCACCCGTGCGTAAGTCCTAAGCTTAATTTTCCAAAACCTCAACCAAATCTTCCACCATCACATCGAAGACAGCAGCAAGTTTCTGCAAAGCCGTGTAGTCCACCGTTGCCATTTTGGGAGCTTGGGCGTATTTTTTAACCGTGCTGTAGGGAATTCCCGTTCTGTCAGAGACTTCTTTCAGCGTCCAACCCTTTTCCTGGGCTAGTTCTCGAACTCGCAACCGAATTAACCCCATCTTCTCGCTGACAAATCAGTTTACTGTTCCAAAATCTCAACTAAATCTTCGATCGCAATATCAAACGCACGGGCCATCTTGTCCAAAGCTGTGTAGTCAACGGTAGCCATGCCTGAAGAATTAGCATAGGTAATGATCGTGGTATATGGAATACCTGTTCTTTTGGAGACTTCTGTCATATTCCAACCCTTCTCTTGAGCAAATTCTCGAACTCGCAGCCTAATTCGTCCCATATTCCCAACGATAAATCAGCCTACTCTTCCAAAATCTCAACTAAATCTTCGATCGCAATATCGAAAGCACGAGCCATCTTGTTTAGAGCCGTATAGTCTACAGTTGCCAGTTTGGGAGAATGGGCATAACTTCTAACGGTACTGTAAGGAATGCCCGATCGCTCAGAAACTTCTTTTAATGTCCAACCCTTCTCTTCGGCTAGTTCTCGAACCCGCAATCGAATTAGACCCATCTTCCCGCTGACAAAATAGTTTACCGTTCCAAAACCTCAACCAAATCTTCCACCATCACATCGAAGACTTCAGCAAGTTTCTGCAAAGCCGTGTAGTCCACCGTTGCCAGCTTAGGAGCTTGCGCGTAATTTTTGACCGTGCTGTACGGAATACCCGTTCTCTCGGCAACTTCTTTCAGCGTCCAACTCTTCTCCTCAGCCAGTTCTCGAACTCGCAACCTAATTAACCCCATTTATGCTTGACAGAAGCTACGTCTTTGGCTTTTAATAGTTAAATACAGCGATCGCCCTCGGACCTGAGAAATCTAGAGCGATCGCCTTTCATTCACCACCCACAAAAGTGGGAAGGATTTTCCTATGATACCAAAACAATCGACATATCGCGATCGACTTCAACCTTGGTGCATAATTCGCCACCTCCCCAACTGTCAGCGGTTAACAGTCGCCCGTTTCAGCCGTCGCCCCGATGCCGAATCTTACCTCAAAGCACTGCGCCGCTTAATGCCCGCAGTCCCGCATACAATTGTTTTCGTAAATGCGGTGTCTGTGTTGGATGAAAATAGCGTTCCAATTCCGGCACAATTGTCGATCGAAGTTTAATTGTTGAAAAGTGCGAACAACAGGTAAGATGCCGGTTCCACAAACATTAAAATATGTTGTGGAACCGGCATCTTGCCCGCCCAAGAAACAGGCAAGATGCCTGTTCCACAAATATTCAACTAAACTGGAAATAGATTTGAGTCAAGGAGTCACATCAATGCCATCTCCCTTCCCCGGTATGGACCCGTATTTAGAGCATCCCGAACTCTGGCCTGCCCTACACCACTGGCTAATTATTGAAATTGCCAGATTATTATCTCCGCAATTACGTCCTAAGTATTTAGTGTCTGTAGAAGTGAGAATGTATGAAACCGCTGACGACAATTTATCAATTGGCATTCCTGATGTAAACGTAATTCAGCCAAGAACCACAACCGAATTAATAACATCAAACGTAGCCGTGGCAGCGCCACCAACCCAACCCTTGACAGTAAATATTCCCATGCCCTACCAGGTTCGGGAAGGCTATTTAGAAATTAGAGAAAGAGAAAACCAAGAACTAATCACCCTGATTGAAATCCTCTCGCCTAGCAATAAGCGCACAGGAAAAGGGCGACAAATGTATGAAGAAAAGCGAGAAGAAATTTTAGGTAGCCGCACTCATTTAATTGAAATAGATTTATTGCGGCGCGGTCAAAAAATGCCAGTTATTGGCAATGACATTGAAAGTCACTATAGCGTTTTGGTGTGTCGGGGAAATCGCCGTCCCAGAGCTGATTTGTATGCTTTTAACCTGCAAAACCCGATGCCTGCCTTTCCTTTGCCGCTGCGATCGGGCGATACCGAACCTGTCATAAACTTGCAGGAATTATTCACTCAAATTTACGACATAGCAAGTTATGACCTCAAGATAGATTATCGCAACTGGGAAGTCATACCAGCGCTGTCAGAGGCCGATACAATTTGGGCAGATGCTTGGTTGCGCGATCGAGGATTGCGGTGAATTTAGTTAGATTATATCGGGTTAATTATCACAAATACCGTAGGGGCGGGTTCACCCTAATCTACAACACAAGTGAGAAATTCAGATAAACCCGCCCCGGCCGCGACTATGACTCAAATTGCTTAACAGCTAAACATCTTGGCTTTGCATCAACCGCTGCTTCAAACGCGCCGGATCTCCCCGATCGACAACTTGGCCCTTTTCCAACAAAAAAGCCCCATCGCAGAAATTCAACTCATCCAAACGGTGAGTCACCCACAAAGCCGTAATCCCGCGATTTTTCACCAACCGCTGCACCGCCGCCACCAAATCCAACTGAGAATCAGGATCTAACAAAGCCGTCGGTTCATCTAACAGCAAAATTTCGCAGTGACGGGCGATCGCCCCAGCAAGAGCAATTCGCTGCTTCTGGCCCCCACTCAAAGCATAAATCGGCCGCCGCTGCAAATCCAGCAAATTCACAGCCTCCAAAGCCTCCGCCACCCTCTCCCGCACCTGAACGTTAGAAAGCTTTTCCTCCACCAAACCAAAAGCCACATCCGCACCCACCGTCGGCATCACCAATTGGTGATCCGGATTTTGGAACACAAAACCCACTCGCCCACTCAGGTCAATTTCCCCCGACTGGGGGTGCAGCAGCCCAGCCATCAGCCTCAACAGCGTAGACTTGCCGCTGCCGTTAGTGCCCAAAAGCATCCAAAACTCGCCCTTGGGTACATCCAGAGAGCAACCTTGCAACACTCGATCGCCCGACGGCCAGCAAAAACCCAAATCCCGCACAGCAACGGCTGACGGGCTCATATCGGCACCAACACCCCCAGCCCTCATTCTGCTGTCATCGAGACAAAGCCAGGGGATCTGCCTGTAGATGACGCCCCCGATTTCTGAGAAACCACCACCCCAGAAATCTCGCTGCTGAGTACAGCCACCTTTTTCTCAGGATTTTTCTCGCAGGTGAGTTCCAAAATTTGCGGTTGGGAGTTGCGAATCGCCGCCAGTACCTGCTGGTAAACAGTCTCAGCGTCCTCCTCCAACTTCCGCTGCACCGACAGCGAGACGGGCGTATTTTTCACAATGATGTCAATGCTGAACATTCGGTTTAAAAAAATTAACTGTAAGATCCCAATTTTAAGTATAGGTGCTGAGGAGCAGAAGAGGATGATGGGATGGAAAAGATGGGGGGATGGGGAAGATGAGGACAGTCATTCGATTTTAGATTTTAGATTTTAGATTTTGGATTGACTTGCGCGAGATCAATTCGGGGGACGCAAGGATTTTAGATTTTAGATTTTGGATTGATTTGCGCGAGATAAATCACGTGGCGGGTACCACATGAAGAAATTCGTGGTCATGGACGCAACTGGCACATGGTGATGAGTGCGATCGCCCCTCGCACAGGAAGAATACAAGTGCGATCGCCTCCTCTCAAACTCAAAGGCGATCGCGATTAATTTCACTCAAATAGAGTGGACAAAGCCCATGCTACAGAATCACAAAAGCATTTGCCGTCAAAGTGCTTTTCGCCACCCCTTGAACGATACCCAAATAACTGGAGCCGGCTTTAATTGCTGTAGAATTGACAGCAGATTGTCCATTCAGCGTCAAACTGACATCTTCAAAGGAGAGGCCGCCAAATGTACTCCCGTCGGTTAGACCAATTTTGTCGCCAGTCTTGAAGTCTGTAATCACATCTGCATCTGTTAAACTGAGCGCTGCTATCTGTCCCCCAGCTAAGACAAATGTATCGTTTCCATCGCCACCGGTGAGAAAATCTTGATGGCGATCGCCATAGAGAAAGTCATCGCCACCACCACCAGTCAGGCTATCTTTCTCTTTACCGCCCCGGATAGTATCATTGCCTTCTCCTCCGGTAATAGTATCGTTGTCATTGTTGCCTAATATATCGTCGTTGCCAGCACCACCTTCCAGGGAATCTGACTCTTTACCGCCGGATAAACTGTCATTACCCGTACCTCCGTCAATTGTATCGGCTCCTTGCATTCCGTTAACCGTATCAGCGCCGCTGGTGCCGGTAATATTATCGCTGCCAGATAGGGCTAAGATTTGTTTGCCAGTAGCCGTCGAGGGCAGTGAGAACAGCAAAATATCATCCTTACTGTCTGAGAGGTTGTAAAATAAATCCCTAACAGTGTTTGCTGATTGCCCAGTAGGATTGCCTGAGCCGGGGGCATTAATTGTTGGTGTTGCGATATCTACAGGTGTACCGAAAATCTGTGGCGATGTTCCGGTATTCAAATTACCTGTCGATGTTCCGGTATTCAAATTACCTGTCGATGTTCCGGTATTCAAATTACCTGTCGATGTTCCGGTATTCAAATTAC
>NZ_JAUBVD010000076.1:0-6073 GCF_036705675.1 Microcoleus sp. AT8-A3 | reverse complement strand
CTGTCGATGTTCCGTTACCGCCACTGTTCGACGATGATCCGGTGTCACCACTCCGGGGGGTCAAAGTGACAGTATTGCCCGAAGAAGTGCTGACCTGTAAGCTGTAATCAGCAGAGGAAGCTAATGCAGTTTTACTGCTGACACGGATTCTGTATTCAGTATTTGCTTGGTACGGGACAGAAAGCAGCGCATTCTTACCACCGCCACCGTCATCATTGAAGTCAACAACTTCCCCAGTATTAGCGTTGACAACTTCCACATAAGGGTCAAAGCCATTTGTCGTGCTGCTGAGGGAAATTTTGATCGGTTCGCCCACCGAGGATATTTTGACTTGAAATTCATCAGCAAGTGTGCTGCCACTACTGGGAGCCTTGACCGGAAAAGTAAAGTCTTTGGCGCTCTCCAATTTACCAGCGAAGGTGATAGAGTTGCCCGTTAGAGGGCTGCTGCTGAAGTTGCTACCTCTCGCAACTAAACTAACATTACCATTAGGAACGCTGGCCCGCAAACTGTAGGGATAAGTAGACGACGGGCTGGTAAATGAATTCACGCTGGTGACGCGGACTTTGTACTTGGCGCTGCCGTCAATTGTCAAAGAATTAGGAATTGCCGGATCGTCAAATAAATCAATATTTCCGGCAGGCTGACCGGCTTCAATCAATGAGTTTAGACTCTCTGAAGATCCATCGTCTGAATCAGCAACCACCCGACCCGTATTGACATCTATAACTTGCAGAAACGGATCATATTTGCTGTTTCGATCTGTAGTTGTAAGAGCCAGCTTGAGTGCTTCCCCGATCGCATCTGTATTCAAGTCATATTCATCAGCCCGGGTGAAGCCACTAAGTTCAGGGGGAACTGGAAAAATAATGTCATTGTTATCCAATTGACCAGATTTTATATCAGAAGTAGCCATGGTAGTTTACCTCAAGAATTAAAATTTGTTGAAATGAATGATGTTGGAATTTCTGTAACTCAACATCAATATCGACTAAAGAAACCAGGTTTTTTACTGAATCTGTGGCCTTCAACGAAGTATTTTCGTAAAAAACCCAGTTTCTAGGACTTTATGCGTAAGTCAGATCGAAATTAGTGGGCTAATTTCTCTCAGAGAATGCCAGAAATCCTTGCAGGGGAAGAAATTTTCTGATCTTGACTCAATAGTGCTCTTACGATTGACTCAAATGAGGAATTACCTCCCGCATAGAATCCAAGAAGGAATGATGCGATGTCAGAGATTTAACAAGCTTACTCATATCCTCCTTGCATTCCTTAGTTTTAAGGAATTCTTCTGCTATCTCAACCAATAAATAGAGATTATCTGGATCGGCACTAAAAGCCTTGACATTCTCTGTCAGAAGCGGTTGAAAGCGGAAGTATTCGCTCTCTCCCTCAAGTAATTCTTTGGCAACATAATCATTGGCATCATTTGAACCATCAAACAATACATCTAGCATCGGGATACCTTTGACTATACTTACCCAATTCAAGCTACCCCACTCTTTCGCTTCTTCAACTGTAATCCGATTCAAAGCCATACCAGAACCAAAAGAAGCGACTACAGAAGGAAAATCTTTAAATTGTTTGCGTCCTTCGGCGATCGCACAAAGTACAGGGTTATTGGCAACAACACCGCCATCAATTAAAGGGATACCTTCATCCGGGATTTTTATAGTTGTCTCTTTCCCTGCTTTGGTAGCTGTTGTTGCCTTTACTTTAAGAGATTTAAGAAATTCCTTATTCTGGGTAACGTGAGCCGGAAAAGCCATAGGTGCAGCGCACGATGCTCTACAAACTTCCCACACTGGCATTGTTTTATACTCTTCTCGATAGTTCTTGAAGATTACAGCATCGTGATTATAGACATCGTAGCTTGGGATGACTACTAATTTTGGCAATTGACCAAATTCCTGACAGCCAAATACACTTTTGATTACCTCCTCCAGACCTTTGCCATCGGAGAAAGGTTGAAGCATAAATTTCTTGTCATTCTTATCTTCTTGACAAAATAGATGTAAAGGATCTAATTTGCTGAAGTCAATATTTTCCTGAATCACCTCACCCAACCAAACTTTCAAAGTCTCTTTGAAATTAGGAAAAATTTTCATGCCATTTTCTAGGTAAAATCCCTTCAGTTGTTTGGCGGAAAGTCCACTAGCTATTCCGCAAGCAATGAGGCTACCTGTGGAAGTTCCGGCAATGATATCAAAGTAATCTTTTAATTCCTTTTCGGGATTCTTTTCCTGTAGCTCTTCTTCTAGCTTTTCTAGCAAAACCGCCGTTAAAAGACCACGAATTACGCCACCGTCAAAAGAAAGAATATTGTATGGAGATTTTGGAGGTTTATGGGTGAACATTTCAGTTCCTCTCTGAATGATAGGTTGTTAATTTAGTGAATCGATACTAATTTCCAAAGTGTTCGTGATAAGAGAAGGTGTTACATAGTTGGCAATTTACAGATTTTTTTCATACTTACCTTATGCTCACGAGTCCTTTAGTTCGTAGTTACACAATAACCTTCTGACCTCAACCTCCACAGTGGGAAAAAGTCAGAAAAGGCCAGAAGTTTATATGAAGATTTGATAAATAAAGTAAAAAAAAGTAACAAGAGTTAGAAAAAGTGATAGTCTATAAGAGTAATTACTTAGTCACTGTTTTACACTTACAGCTAATGACTCTCGAAGAAGCCTTAGCCATTTTAGACACCCTACTCAAACCAGGCCACTTAAACGACGTTCAAGACCTAGTATTCCGCCAATCTTGGCAAGGACAGTCTTATCAAAACATGGCGGATACATCAGGATACGATGCCGACTACTTAAAAGATATTGGTTCCCAATTATGGCGAACAATTTCTTTGGCATTGGGAACTCAAGTCACAAAACGCAATATTCACTCAATCCTTGAATCATGTACACGCCCGTCTCCAGATAAAACACCGACAACAACATCACCCCATTTGCCCGATTGTTGGGCTAATTGTCACCTTTGGGAAGCTTTGGGCTTAAAACGTTATCCAGAGGAACAAGCGATCGCCTTCCCAAATCCTTCCTTAGTAACAAAAACCCACCACAATTTATCAGAGGCGATCGACGTTTCTATTTTCTACGGCCGTACTCAAGAATTAGCTACCCTTAAACATTGGATTTTACAAGATCGTTGCCGCTTAATTACCCTGATCGGTATGGGCGGGATTGGCAAAACTGCTTTATCGGTAAAGTTAGCAGAAGAAATTCAAAGTGAATTTGAATTTGTCATCTGGAAAAGCCTGCGAGATAGTTCACCTTTACCCGAAGAATTAGCTAAAATTATCCAATTTTTATCAAAGGAGCAAAATCCCGATTTACCCCAGGTTGTAGGCGAACGCATCTCTCTTCTTATCAAGTATTTACAGCAGCATCGGTGTCTGATTATCCTTGATGATTTAGACTTCCTTTGCCAGAGTGGTAGCTATGCAGGCACTTACCGCGACGGATTCTCTAACTACAGCCAACTTCTGAGACAAATTGCTGAAACCAATCACCAAAGTTGCGTGCTAATTGTCAGCAGAGAAAAAGCGAGAGAAATTGCATCTTTAACCGGAGCAACTTTACCCGTCCGATGCTTGCAACTTCAAGGTTTAGCACCATTCGCAGCCAAGGAAATCCTCAAACTTAAGTCTTTAATAGGAACCCCTGCTGAAGAAGCGGAACTAATAAAATGCTACCAAGGTAATCCTATAGCTTTAAAAATAGCAGCGAGTTCCATACAAGATTTATTTGCGGGAAATATTCGAGATTTCTTTGAACAAGAAGAAACTATTTTTAATGGCATTCGCCTTTGGTTAGATGAACAATTTAATCGCTTATCTCCGATAGAGAAACAAATTATTTACTGGTTAGCCATTAACCGAGAACCAGTTTTGCCTACAGAACTTCTAAATGATATCGTCCCGCCCGTTTTCCACGCAGAATTATTAGAAAGCTTAGAATCTCTCCAGTGGCGCTCTCTCATTGAAAAAGCCGCAATTCAAGTCCCGGAAAAAAGTATTTTTGGCTTCACTCAGCAGCCATTAATCAGAGATTATATCACAGAAAAAATAATTGAGCAACTATACCAAGAAATTACTAGAGAAGAGTGCAATAGTTCTACATCCTCTTGTTCCTTATTTCCTTTTATTCAAAACTATGCTCTGATTAAAGCTACAGCCGAAGAGTCGGTCAGAAAAAATCAAATTAGCGCCATTGTTACGCCTTTAATTTCCCGACTCCTAGTTACGTACAACACCACCGAAAAGTTAGCCGAAAAACTCAATTACATTTTAATCAAATTAGCAGAGCAGGGTGTAGCACCCGGATATGGGGCTGGTAATATCTTCAATTTATTATGTCAACTTCAACTAGATTTAACGGGCGCTGATTTTTCTGATATCACTATTTGGCAAGCAGATATGAGGGGTGTTAATCTGTACAAAGTTAACTTTTCTGGATCTAATTTGGCCAAATCTGTTTTTAGTACACCCATAGAAAATAGTCATAATTTAGTTAGAGATGACCGCGAACAAACCATTGAATTTTCAACTGTTGAAATGGAGAAGTATGACAAAAATCTCTCCCCTTCAAGAATTTATGAAGGCATGAATATCAAGGGCGTTACAGGTTTAACTCAAGGGCAAAAATCCTTGCTAAAAGCTTTAGGTGCTGTTGAGTAAGCTGCCCAATTATTTAAGTTGGCAACTAAAACGTCCAGATGTTCCGATGTTTATCGTTTAGTTGGTGGGTAATGCTGTGGGGCTAGACCACCCTAAAGCGCTTGTGACATTTCCTAAGTCTTGCGGGTTCGTAACAGTTTGTTACAAACCTAGTTAAATCTATAGGATTTAACCTAAAATGATTACAGGTAAAGCCACCGCAAACGCCAAATCGTAAAACGCCCAATCGTAAGCAGTTCTTTACCGAATATGACAGCCAAGACAACATTTTTGTTGAATCATTGAGGCGGATTTTGATTGACAGAGAAAATGGGATGCAAGCCCCGTCCTTTTAGGACGGCTTTATGCTATAGTTTAATTGGTTGAAATCCCCACCTAAGATTGCAGCGATATATACTCATCTTGAGTTGAAACCGGGACTGATCCAGTAATAGGGAAAGACCCAAGGGCAATGGTTAAAATCCAACCTGGAAGCAAAACAAAGTATTGTTAATGTTTTTTAAACAAAACGATACATATAGTCGGGATAGGGCATTGCCACGACTTAAAATGAACATGGAGGCGCTCGTAAGACTACTTCGGTAGCATTGGTCGATGAAGTGTTAAGAATCCTCTCGCCTTTAGGCAGGGGAGTATGTCAAAAAAGTAATTCCCCACTAGGTTGAGGGAATAGGGGGCTTGCCGTTTAGCATCTGGGTGCTAAATTCACTCAAAATGTCGATCGCTAGCAATCTCTAGTTTTTAACCCGCGGTTGCTCAATCATTTTCATGCTCAGCAATTGCCGATCGCTCAGAAACCCGGATTCTCTCCTACTCGATTGAGAGAGAAACCCGCTTGCTCAATCATTTTCCGGCTTTGAGCAATTGTCCTGAGCTCAGAAACCCAGATTCTCTCATACTCGATTGAGAGAGAAACCCGCTTGCTCAATCATTTTCCTGCTTTGAGCAATTGTCCTGAGCTCAGAAACCCAGATTCTCTCATACTCGATTGAGAGAGAAACCCGCTTGCTCAATCATTTTCCTGCTTTGAGCGATCGCCCGATCGCTCCGAAACCCAGTTGATCTATTGCCTTGCCCGTCAGAACTACCAACTTACTCAAAACTTAAAATTCGCTCTTGCTATTGTAAAGATTTCCCTTTATAATCATCATCAGCGGTAAAGAAACGTAAATTATATTCACACTCCACTCATTTTATGCTACAGCAGAGCTATGAGGTGGGAAGTTGTGACTAGAACAACGTCCGTTGTAATTATATCCATTTGGAGATTTGCGTAAATGACAATCGCAGTCGGACGCGCCCAGACCGAAAGAGGCATATTTGATGTCCTCGACGACTGGCTCAAACGCGATCGCTTCGTCTTCGTAGGCTGGTCTGGCATCC
>NZ_JAUBVD010000075.1:0-27196 GCF_036705675.1 Microcoleus sp. AT8-A3 | reverse complement strand
GAGGCTATGAATGCCCATTCTTGTGACTACTTTCCTATGCCTGACCTCATTCCCGAATTTCAGACCTGAATCCTTACGTTGGGACAAAGGGAGAGTTTGTCCGGTAATTGCCTCATGGAAGCCTTGCTGAAGCCCTTCGAGGACAGTTTCAGTGGGGTTATCATCTGGATCGATATCAGTGTCTTCCGGCACTAAGACAATAATCCGAACGTGTCTGTGGTTGACAAGGGTAAGGGGTCTATCTATACACAGCATCCCTCGATCGTCAATTGTTCCAGTGGTTTCGATCGCTTTCATAGTCTACTTTTTTTTCTGTAAATAACAGTGTTTCCAAGGATATCAAAGAACTCAATGGATCGTGAGATATGGAGTCAGAAACCCGGTTTCTTACAACATCTCGGTGAGAATGCCAAAATTATCGCAGAAACCCGGTTTCTGGGATTTGGGCTCTGTGCGCGGGGAGTCAGAAACCGGGTTTCTTCACCAAATTTCGGTGAGGATGCTTAAATTATGGCAGAAACCCGGTTTCTGGGATTGGGGGCGGAAACCCGGTTTCTTGGTTTCTTTCTATTCTTCAAAGGTTAAATGCTGGATTAATCGATCGCTAGTTGAATCTTCTAAAAAGTAACGATAAGCATCTGCTGACTGAAATTTCGCTCGCACTCCATCTATTTTAGGTAAATTTCCCTGGCGCAAATCAATATATTCTTGATAGCTAGAAAACTCCCAATTCTCGGCTTTTTCAACTATATTAGCAGAGACTGGGTTTAAGTGAATATAGCGAGTTAAGTGTAATAAATACTCTTCTGTCTCTACATGAATCGCCTGAAATCGTCCCTGAAACAATGAACCCACCCTTTGATAGCGTTTACTGATAGCCTTAACATAAGACAGAGTAAACGCCTGCATCAGCTTGGAAAAACGATCGGTTTTCAAGTAAACTAATAAATGATAGTGGTTTGGCATCAAACAATACGCAATAATATCGACACCATGATTAATCAGATGGTTTCTTAATTGGCGTAAAAAATAAATATAGTTTTCTCGCTCAAAAAAGATAAGCTGACGGTTATTGCCTCGGTTATAAATATGGTAGTAATTACCCGCTTGCAAGATAACTTGGCGACGTGGCATTTGGCAGATCGGATGGTACGTGTGCGACTCAGAAACCGGGTTTCTTCCTAAATCCGGCGTGAGATGCCAAAATTATCGCAGAAACCCGGTTTCTGGGATTTGGGCTCTGTGCGCGGGAGTCAGAAACCGGGTTTCTTCCTAAATCGGGCGTGAGATACCAAAATTATCGCAAAAACCCGGTTTCTGGGATTTGGGCTCTGTGCGCGGGAGTCAGAAACCGGGTTTCTTCCTAAAATCTCGGCGATGATGCAGAAATTATCGCAAAAACCCGGTTTCTTGGATTTACTAGCTGCCGCCAATCCGGGCGACATCGCGAGCATTTTCTTCAAACGCAGCCGTCAGCGCATCATCACCGCTTAAACCCGATGCGATCGCCCTTTCAATAGCCTGCAACACCCGCTTGTAATCCCTCGGCATCACCTTCACAAACACCGGCACCATCGAATCCCAATTTGCCAAAACCTTCGATGCTTTCGCACTTCCAGTTAAATCAAAGTGAGTCTGAATTAACTGCCGCAAATCGCTAATTTCCTCAACATCCTCCAATTTTTCCAAATCCACCATCGACATATTGCAGCGAGTAGCAAAATCCCCCGCTTCATCCAAAATGTAAGCGACGCCGCCACTCATACCCGCTGCAAAATTGCGCCCGGTTTCGCCCAAAACTACAACTTTGCCACCAGTCATGTACTCGCAACCGTGATCGCCCACACCTTCAACTACTGCGTTAACGCCGGAGTTACGCACCGCAAAACGTTCGCCCGCCATCCCTCGGATGAAAACCTCACCAGCAGTCGCGCCGTAAAGCACTACGTTACCGACAATCACGTTTTCTTCCGCGACAAAGGTGGAAGCGTGCGACGGATACAGGATAATCTTGCCGCCGCTGAGCCCCTTGCCCAAATAGTCGTTAGCTTCGCCTTCGAGTTCCAGGGTGACTCCCTTGGGCACGAATGCGCCAAAGCTTTGCCCAGCGCTGCCTTGGAAGTGCAGGTGCACCGTGTCATCCGGCAAACCTTCCCAGTTGCGCTTGGTGATTTCGTTGCCGAGAATTGTGCCGACAACGCGGTTGACATTGGTAATCGGCAGTTTGGCGTGGACTTTTTCGCCATTTTCGATCGCACCTTTGCACAAATCCAACAACACAGTCATGTCGAGGGACTTTTCCAAACCGTGATCCTGCGCCATCTGACAATAGCGCCCGACATCCGCGCCAACTTCCGGCTGATAAAGGATTTTCGAGAAATCCAAACCCTTAGCCTTCCAGTGTTCCACCGCTTGCTGAGGTTCCAAAACATCAGTGCGGCCAACCATTTCATTCAACGTGCGGAAGCCCAACTGCGCCATAATTTCCCGGACTTCCTGCGCGATGAAAGTCATAAAGTTTACCGTGTGATCGGGGTCGCCGGTAAAGTTTTTCCGCAGCAGTGGGTCTTGCGTTGCCACGCCCACGGGGCAAGTGTTCAGGTGGCAAACGCGCATCATGATGCAGCCCAATGTCACCAGCGGCGCGGTAGCAAAACCGAATTCCTCAGCGCCAAGCAAGGCAGCAATTACTACATCGCGGCCGGTTTTCATTTGACCGTCAGTTTCCACGACAATCCGGCTGCGGAGATTGTTGAGTACCAAAGTTTGGTGAGTTTCAGCCAGTCCCAATTCCCAAGGTAATCCCGCGTGTTTGATCGAAGTTTGCGGCGAAGCGCCGGTTCCGCCGTCGTAGCCGGAAATCAACACGACATCGGCGTGGGCTTTCGCAACCCCGGCCGCGATCGTCCCGACTCCCACTTCCGACACGAGTTTGACGCTAATCCGCGCTTCCCGGTTGGAATTTTTCAAGTCGTGAATCAATTCGGCCAAATCTTCGATCGAATAAATGTCGTGGTGAGGAGGAGGCGAAATCAAACCCACACCCGGAGTCGAGTTTCGCACCTTCGCAATCCACGGGTATACTTTTTTACCGGGCAACTGTCCGCCTTCACCGGGTTTCGCACCTTGCGCCATCTTGATTTGCAGTTCCCGCGCTTGGGAAAGGTACAAGCTGGTAACGCCGAAACGCCCGGAAGCAACTTGTTTGATCGCGCTGTTTTTCGAGTCGCCGCGATCGTTCGTCCAAGTGTAGCGATCGGGATCTTCGCCGCCTTCACCGGTGTTCGATTTGCCACCAATGCGGTTCATCGCGATCGCCAGAGATTCGTGGGCTTCTTTAGAAATCGAACCGTAACTCATCGCCCCAGTTTTAAAGCGTTTGAGAATAGATTCGATCGGCTCAACTTCCTCAATCGGTATCGATTCCCGCTGCTTGAATTGCAACAAACCGCGCAAGGTAAAATGCTGCTGGTTTTGTTCGTTTACCAGCCCAGAATACTGTTTGAAAAGCGTATAACTGCCCTCGCGCACCGACTTTTGCAGCGCGTGAATTGTCTGCGGACTAAACAAGTGCGCCTCGCCTTCTTTCCGCCACTGATATTCGCCGCCGACATCGAGAGTATGTCCGCTGGCTGGGCGGTCTGGGAATGCGTGGGTATGGCGCAAAATAGCTTCTTGGGCGATGACTTCGAGGTCTACGCCTTCAATCCGGGAGGCTGTCCAAGCAAAGTATTTATCGACTACGGATTTGTTTAAGCCGATCGCCTCAAAAATCTGCGCGCCGCGATAACTTTGAATTGTAGAAATCCCAATTTTCGAGGCAACTTTCGTCACACCTTTAGTTGCGGCTTTGACGTAGTTTTTGCAAGCTGTTTTGTACTCGACATTTAGCAGCAATCCTTCGCGGATCGAATCGGCGATCGTCTCAAAGGCCAAATACGGATTAATCGCGCCGCAACCATATCCAATCAGTGTCGCAAAGTGATGCACTTCCCTCGGTTCGCCGGATTCGAGCACGAGTCCCGCCCGCGTCCGCGTTCCTTTGCGGATCAAGTGGTGGTGCAGGCCCGCAACTGCCAGCAGCGCCGGAATTGGGGCTTTGTCTGGACTGATGCCCCGATCGCTCAAAATGAGGATATTCACCCCGGAGGCGATCGCGCTGTCTGCTGCTGCAAAAACCTCTTCTAAGGCTTGTTCTAGACCTTTTACGCCGCTTTTGGGGTCAAACAAAATCGGCACGGTGACGGACTTGAAATTGCCCTCATTTACGTGTTGGAGCTTAGCTAATTCTTCATTGCTGAGAATTGGCGTTTTCAGTTCAATTAAATGACAGCTTTCCGGTTCTGGTTTGAGCAAGTTGCGTTCAGCGCCGATCGTAGTTTCGGCAGAAGTTACAATTTCTTCGCGGATAGAATCGATCGGCGGATTGGTAACTTGAGCAAACAACTGCTGGAAGTATTCGTAAAGCAATTTTGGCCGATTGGAAAGCACCGCCAGCGGCGTATCCGCACCCATCGCGCCGACAGCTTCCACGCCATCTTTTGCCATCGGTGCTAACAGCAACCGCAGTTCTTCAAAGGTGTAGCCAAAGGCCATTTGGCGCTGCAATAATGTTTCGGGATGAGATTCTGCCAATGCCGGCGCATCTTTCAGTTTGGCGATTTCGACCATGTGCTGGTCGATCCACTGGCGGTACGGGTGTTCTGTGGCGATTTTGGTTTTAATTTCCTCGTCAGAGACGATGCGGCCTTCCTCGGTATTTACCAGGAACATCCGCCCCGGTTGCAAGCGACCTTTTGATACAATTCGTTCAGGGGCGATCGGCAAAACTCCGGCTTCCGATGCCATAATTACCAAGTCGTCTTTGGTAACGCAGTAGCGGGAAGGGCGCAAACCGTTGCGATCGAGCACGGCCCCGATCGATGTACCATCGGTAAATGCGATCGAAGCTGGGCCGTCCCAAGGTTCCATCAAGCAAGAATGGTATTCGTAGAAAGCTTTTTTCTCGTCACTCATGGACTCGTGGGCTGTCCAAGGTTCGGGAATCATCATCATGACAGCGTGCGGCAAAGAACGCCCGGCCAAAGTCAGCAATTCCAAAGCATTGTCAAAAATCGTCGAGTCGCTGCCTTCGATATTGATTAAATTGGGGATTTTCTTTAAGTCATCGCCGAATAGTTCCGACTCGAACAGCGATTGCCGCGCGTGCATCCAGTTAATGTTGCCGCGCATTGTGTTAATTTCGCCGTTGTGGGCGATGTAGCGGTAAGGGTGCGATCGTTCCCAACTCGGAAAAGTATTGGTGCTGAAGCGCGAGTGAACTAGGGCTAGAGCGCTTTCCATGTCTGGGTCGTGCAGTTCGGGATAGTAATCGCCGACTTGCACCGGCATTAACATACCCTTGTAGACGATCGTCCGGCACGAGAGAGTGGAATTGTACCAGTAGGGGTCTGTGTTAGTTCTGCGGATGGCGTTGTGAGCCCGTTTGCGGATGACGTACAGTTTCCGCTCGAAAGCCGCCTCGTCAATACCTGCGGCGCGCCGGAGGAACACTTGCTGCATGAAGGGTTCGCTAGATTTGGCGGTGTCGCCGAGGGACGAGTTGTCGGTGGGCACATCGCGCCAGCCCAGCACTTCCTGGCCTTCTTCTGCGGCGATTTCCTCAAAAATGCGTTTGCCGTTTTCCCGTTCAGTTCGATTTGGCGACGAGTAAATCGCGCCAACGCCGTACTCGCCGGCTTCGGGAAGTTCGATGTTTAGGGCCGCCGTTACTTTCTTGAGAAACTTGTGGGGCACCTGCATCAAAATCCCCGCCCCGTCTCCGGTGTTGGGTTCGCAGCCGCACGCGCCTCGGTGGTCGAGGTTCAGCAGGATTGTTAGTGCCTGCTCGACTATTTCGTGGGATTTGTTACCCTTCATGTGTACGATGAATCCGACTCCGCAAGCGTCGTGCTCGAACTGCGGATCGTACAAGCCTTGTTTTTGTGGCAGTCCGTTGCTGTTCATTTTGATGTGTCTCTCAAAGTGGTGAAAAGATGTTGATCTAGAGTAGATGGTGGGATGCCGATCGATCTAGTATCATTTATTATAGGTGGATCTACTGCATTGGGTAGATGCACGAAAAAATCAAAGCTGAGGCGATCGAGCTAGCGTGAAAAAATAGTTACAGCCGATGAGTTAACTATGGAACCCGAAAATCTAAATATTTATGCTTAAACACTCTTCAATTATTAGCGCGTCTCCTGAGATTATGGGCGGCACCCCAGTCTTTGCTTTTACTAGAGTTCCAGTACAAACACTTCTGGATTATCTGAAAGCAGGAGAATCAATTGATGATTTTTTGGATGGATTTCCAACTGTGACTAAAGGGCAAGCTATTGGGTTGCTGGAAGAGGCTGAAAGACAGTTTGTTGGTAATTAGATGATAAATTGATATTGGCATTTTTTTTTACCGCAGAGAGCGCAGAGAGCGCAGAGGAAGAGAAGAGAGAGATGAGTAATAATGATTGAGATTGTAAAAAATGACACTGAAAGAATTAGAAAAACAACTCTTAGCCTTAACTCCCAGTGAAAAAACTCAGGCCATACAGCTATTAGCTCAAAGTTTAAGCAATACCTGGCAAGGAATTGAAAAAACTCCCGGCGTGTGTGGGGGCGATGCTAGAATTGCGAAGACTCGCATACCTATTTGGTCGATGGTAAATTATCGCCTTCTGGGTGCAAGTGATGTGCGAATTTTGCAAGACTTTCCTCATTTGAGTGCAGCAGATTTGGCAAATGCTTGGGCTTATGCTGAGGCACACCCAGAGGAAATTGAAGCAGCCATCGCTAGAAATGAGGAAGATTAACAAATGGTGCGTCTTTATGCAGATGAAAATTTTCCACTGGTAATCGTGGAATTACTGCGAATTTGTGGTCACGATGTTTTGACAGTGCAGGAAACTGGAAATGCTGGACTGGGGATTCCTGATGAAGATGTGTTAGCTTTTGCTATTAACCACAATCGAGCTGTTTTGACGCGCAATTGGGATGATTTTAGACACCTACACCGTTTGCAACCCGATCGTAAAGGTATCATTATTTGCAAAGAAGATTTGAATATTGAGAGACAAGCTACACTGATTAATGAAGCTATTTCTACTGTCGAAAATCTCACAGGTAAATTGATTCGGGTAATTCGTCCGCCACAGTGAAAACAAGCTGATTGCTCAACAACTACCCCAGCAGATTATAATCGACCTTAGAGAAGTATTAGCATTAGCCACAAAAGTCGAGTCGCCATAATCTCCCGACAAATATACCGATTCCCTATGCAATTTTTCTCAACCGCTCAATCCTCGATCGCCCATCAACCCTATAATAACTTTATGGCGTTGTTAGTGCGAGTTTATCCTCAGCGCTTGGGTGACATTCTCCACCAGCATTTTGCCTTCTCATCCACGATGAACCTTTCTGAAAAATTGCAAAAAGTCGATCGACTCAAAGCCTGGTTGGATAGCTTTCGTCCGCTTTCTCCCACTGTGGTTGCAGAATTGAAAAAACTCTACGACGTTCGGTTCACTTATCATTCTAATGCGATTGAGGGAAACACCTTAACGCAACGCGAAACCGAATTAGTCCTAGAAACCGGCATCACTGTCGGTGGCAAAACTTTGCGAGAACACCTAGAAGTCATCGGACATCGAGATGCGATCGACTATATTGAAATGCTAACGCGATCGGACACGGAGATCGGTGAATGGGAGATTAAACAAATTCACAACTTAATTATAAGGGCGATCACCCCGGAGGAAGCTGGACGCTATCGGCAGTTAGATGTCAAAGCCGCCGGTACCGAATACCTCTATCCGCCTCATTATTTGCTTTCGGGTTTGATGCCGGAATTTATCGAATGGCTCAACAGTGATAAAATCAAATCGTTACATCCGTTAGAGTATGCAGCCGAAGCACATCTTCGCTTTGTGTCGATTCATCCATTTCGGGATGGTAACGGACGGACGGGACGGCTATTGATGAATCTGCTGCTGTTGCGGGCTGGATATCCCATTGTCATTATCTCTAACCAGGTGCGTGCTGCCTACATCGATGCGATCGCAGAAGCACAGCAGCAGGGTTCTGGGATTGAGCCCCTCCTCGATCTTATTGTAGATGCGGCCCGATACTCGCTGATCGAAACCTTGCAAATCCTAGCAACCGCTAGCGATAGCCTGGGTCAAGGGCTGCCTTTCTATCAAGAGATGCTAGCCGTTTTGCAACAGCAGTCTCAAAAGCTGGATTAGAATTCACCAAAAATCCGCTGCTATCAAAATTATTCATCTCTCTCTTCTCTTTCTCTGCGCCCTCTGCGGCCTCTGCGGTTAAATCATTCCGAAACCACCGTAAATCGTGCAAGATGTCCCATTAAATAAAGAACCAGCCGCCACAGATAAAGATTTGATGTAGATTGGGGCGATCGAACCCATAACAGGTGACAACAGCTATGTTGGTTTTGCTATGGTTGTTAAGGCAGGTCGATCGGGCTGAGCGCAACTCTTGCAAAACTCTACAGTCGGCTAACCAGTGCCCGCAGGTGGGCTTCGGTTTTAACTATAGATTAGTTAATCTCAAAAAACAACGTCGTTTACCAAAGGATTCAGCAAGCAATCCTCAAGGAGTGAAAATCATGGTTCAGATTCAAGAAATTTCTCAAGTATCTACCCTGCACGCACCTGCAGCACCCAACGGAGTAGCCGCTACAGAATTGCGGCCTTGGGGCTCATTTACGACTCTAGAAGAAGGCCCAGGATATAAAATTAAGCGGATCGAAGTTAAGTCTGGACACCGCCTCAGCCTGCAAATGCACCACCACCGCAGCGAACACTGGATTGTGGTTTCAGGTACTGCAAAAGTTACTTGTGGCGAAACTGAACAAGTTCTGTTTACCAATCAGTCTACCTACGTTCCTCAGTGCATTTCTCACCGCCTGGAAAATCCGGGAGTTATCCCTCTGGTTTTAATTGAGGTGCAGAATGGCGAATATCTCGGAGAAGATGATATTGTACGCTTTCAAGACGATTATGCCCGTACAGAAAAGGCTAAGTAACTCAAGTTGCTAAAAATATAGGGGTAAGGTGCGCTGCGGCGCACTTTACATTCTCTGGGTAAGGTGCAAGGCTAGGCGCACTCTACATTTTCAAAACTCAACATTACTTCCCAAATTACCAATTACAAATTACCAATTACTCATAATGATTCATCTGAGCAAAACAGCAGCAACAGAAGTAACGCGCCTCAAGTCGAAGCATCCGAACCCCAATGCTTTATTTCGTCTGGGCGTGGAATCGAGCGGCTGCTCCGGTTTGTCTTATACAATGGCATTTGACGATGGGCCAGCCCCAGAAGACGCTGTATGCGAGTCGGAGGGGATTGAAGTTGCGATCGACCCCCAGCACTTAAAATATCTCAATGAGCTCACCTTGGATTATTCAGAAGACTTGATGGGCGGAGGTTTCCGATTTCACAATCCCAATGCCGCTCAAAGCTGTAGCTGTGGCAACTCCTTTTCTGCTAAGGAATAACCAACCTGTAGGGTGCGTCAATCGATTTTAGATTTTAGATTTTAGATTTTAGAGGCGACCCCACGGATAAATGCGGGGGCTTGAGGATTTGCGATTTGCGATTTTGGATTGATTCCACGGATAAATCACGTGGCGGGTACCATCAAGAAATTCTTGGTCAGTTGCAGATAATTCTTCAATTCTAAAATCTAAAATAGATTGACGCACCTGACACAATAAGCAATAACCAATATGATTTAGAGTGCGTCAGTTGCAGATAATTATAAAATTTAAAATCTAAAATTTAAAACTTAAAATCTAAAATTTAAAACTTAAAATCTAAAATCTAAAATCTAAAATCTAAAATCGTATGATGACACTCAAAGACTTAGAAAAAGTCCAAAAAACCTTCAAAGAAGCCGGTCAAGACTACCAAGTTGAACTAGAAAGCGGGAGAATTATCATTGTGGGTCCGTCAGACATTGTATCTAGTGAAATTGGCATTCGGTTGAGTGCCTTTCTCTTCGTTTGGGTGAATCCCCGCCGTTTGGGTCGAGTTTTTGACTCCGCAGGCGGCTTTATTTTACCTGATGCTAACCTCACAGCACCTGATGTTTCTTTTGTCCGAGCCCCACGTCTCAGGCAAAGTCCCCGTTATTTCGGAGAATTAGTCCCAGACTTGGTAGTAGAAATTAAATCACAGAGCGATCGCATTAAACCGCTAGAAAAAAAGATTCAGAATTTCCTAGAACTCGGAGCGCAAGTAGGAATTTTGATCGATCCAGATGAAGAAACTGTAACAGTTTATCGTCAGGAAGGTGAACCAATTGTGTTAGGAAATCAAGATATTTTGACTGTTACCGAACTTTTTCCGGGTTGGGAATTGCCAATTGCTGAACTGTGGCCGCCAATTTTTACTGAAGCAGAAACTCAAACTGAAGCCTAATAAAGTTTATGCAGATTTTACATAGCCAGAAATGCGAAAAACCTCTCTTCTCTTCCTCTGTGTCCTCTGCGCTCTCTGCGGTTAAATAATTCCTATGCAACCGTAAACGATATCAGTGCAATGGAAAAGCTTTCAATCAAGCTGGCGTACCGAGAATAATCCACTGCATTAACTGCTCCCACTCTGGAGATTGAGCTAACAAATCTGCATCGAATTCATTTCCCGCATCCTGCGAAAACTCGGCGAAAGCTTCCGCCCAATTAATTACCGTTTCCACAGGCAAATAAGGCGTATAATTCCAAGAACGCTGCAAAAACTCTACCATCTCAACAGAATGACCGGTGCGGTACAAATACCAAGCAATCCAAACTAAGGTACTGTACTTGATTTGCTTTTCCAACAAACGTATTTTATCCGGCAATTCGGGGCGGGCAAAAAAATTGTCCATGACTGCGGCGAGGGATTTAGCCTGCGGTAAACCTTTGTACATAGCGCTTTGTTCGTGCTGGCGGTAGCAAACAGTTACTTGCTGCAACCACTCTGCTTCGCATCCCATTAAGGCTAAACGCAGCACTAAATCTGTATCTTCCGCCGGGGGAAATCGAGGATCAAATCCGCCGGCGCGCTCTAACCAGTGACGGCGAAATACCATCGCGCTGGGTAATACTGGTTTCCACCGCAGCCACATTTCTAAGTCTAATTTAGGGACATTTTGCCAGGGTTTGACATCTTTTAGCGGTTCGCCTATACTATTAACTAGACGCCAGCCGCTGTGAACTATTCCTAGATTTGGTCGCGCTGCAAATACAGCCATTTGTGCTGCTAATTTGTCGGAAAAAAAGTAGTCGTCCGCATCGAGAAAGGCGATAAATTCTCCTCGCGCTAGCTCGATGCCGTGATTTCTGGCAATCGAAACTCCTCGATTTTGTTGGTAAATGTAGCGAATTCGATCGCCATATTTCTCTAAAACTAATCTAGTGTCATCTTTGGAACCGTCGTCTATGACAATAATTTCCCAGTTAGTATAGGTTTGGTGCAGAACGCTATCTACGGCTTGGCCGACGTAAGCAGCACAGTTGTAAGCCGGAATTACTACGCTTACCTGCGGGGTGCGATCGATCGTAACATTACTCATAATTAATTATCTTAAATTCGATTGCGTCTTTATTTTACAATGAGTGTAGGGTGCGTCAGTTCCTGACGCACCCAGCAAGGGGTTATTGTGTTCATTAATTTTGGTTCAAGAATTTGCCAAGGTAAGTTGGTGCGAGTTCAGTAAATCATGGGGGCGAATAGCTGAATGGTAGCGATCGCCTTTTACCTTCAAATACTTGTCAACTATTTGCAAAACCTGTTCGGGATTGGCTGGCTTCCTCAAAAAATCGGAAGCACCTGTCAATTTCGCTCGCGTGCGGTCAATTATACTGTCTTGACTGGTCAAAAACACGATCGGAGTTTCCCGAAAAGCGGGTGTCTTTCGCAAAAAATTGCACAAAGCAAAGCCACTTGTCTTCGGCATCACCACGTCCATAAAAATTAAAGCAGGCTTTTGTTTGGCGAGGAGGCCCACTCCCTGCATGGGATCTTGAATTTTTAGGACTCGATACCCTTCCGGCAATAAAATTTGCTCTAAAAATTCGCATACTGTCGGACTGTCATCGATACAGGCAATCAAAGGGCGACCCGGCCCTGCGATCGCCGCCGCCAGGCGCCACTGTTCTATAGGCGACGGCAAGTCTGGTACTGTTCGGAAATTTACTAAACCCTGCTTGATGTAATTAACTAAAGCGCGAGTTGCCACTGTCACGCACTGCTTTTTCTTAAATGCAATATCCCAAAGAGTATTCTCGCCGTTGAATACGTTACCCAAAGCGATCAAAGAATTAGAACTAAATCGATTTTGCTGCAACTGGGCCGACGGTTTTAAAAGCGGTGCTTGTTCTGGATCTACAAGCCACAAACCCATTGCTTTCCACTTTTGCCAAATTTCTTCTGTACAACACAGAATTTTTTCTACTTCTGTTAAAGACAGCAGCAAAGAAGAGGTAATGGTAGAAAAATATTTCTGGGAGGGACGCCACTCCCGGCGCAAACCCGATTGACCGATCAGAGCAAATAACACTTCCGAAAGGCTGGTGTGGACGATCGCCCTAGCTTGTTCCAGACTCATTTCGCTGGCTGCTATCCCTCGCTGAAGCAGTTGATATTCCCACAGTTCTCCAGCATTGAGGTCTCTGAGATCCACTTGAAAGTTTCGACAGTGTTGCCCGATCGCCCTGTACCAGCGTCTCGCTCTGTGCGATCCTCCCGTGGCATACACCAAACTACCCTGAAAAAAGTAAAGTTGCCACTGTTGTTCCCCTTGCTCTAACACCAGTTTCCCCGTTGCTTGTTTCTGGCTGAGTACAGCCAGAGTATGGGACAACATTTTGTATCCGATTGCGGTAGCAGACATATCAACTCGCATCCCCTGTACTCTGTTTGTACCATTATATAGCTGCTGAGTTTTGAAAGATAACAGTAATTTTACTGAATTTGGGTTAAAAAACACCACTAATTGTGAGAATTTAACCCTCTTAGGGACTGATTCCCCCCAGGAGTTTTAGCCATGAGGATGTAACGGCTATTTGCCCTATTAACTAATCACTAAAATCGGGATTCTAACTAATAACTAATTGCCTTCGCTATCTGCAGGAGGTACTGGATCGTAACCCCCTGGATGAAAAGGATGACAGCGCAAAATCCGCTTAACTGCCATTGAGCTGCCACGGGCCGGCCCAAATCTTTCTATTGCTTCGATCGCGTATTGCGAACAAGTGGGCTGAAATCTACAGGCGTTAGGCAGGTAAGGAGAAATTCCCATTTTGTAGCCTCGGATTAATCCGACCAGCAATATTTTCACAATTTTTACCTCAGCGATTGATTAGATTAATAGGCCAATCTCGTCCGGTACCGCTGTAAGCTAGGTGCATCGAGAGCATTCCCAGCGGTTAGAGTTCCGCCAACTTTTTCTGTACCAATTATACCTTTTTTCATTATTATTTTAGATACTTAAAGCACAATTTGAGGAGATAATATGGTACTTGTCTCTGAGTTGGCTACTTGACCGATACCTAAAAAATTACCGTCTCGATCGTACACCTGCAAGGGATAGGGATGTTCGGGTATTGGGTTGTGGGGGGGATGGTTGCTACTTTCCTCATAGGGATCGATCGACGTTTCGGGAATCGGGAGGCGCTGTCCTTGAAACCAGCGTTTGGTATATTCAGGGGAAAGGACGATCGCACCTAAATGTCCCAAAACCGCCGATGGCAAAATCGGGCAAAATTTATTCTCCTGCAATTGCAGTTCTAATTCTTCAAAACTCAGACTTTGGTCGATCGAGAAACCGCTACTTTCGGTGCGAGTCAAACAAGCCAAAGTACCGCCTGTATTCAACAGTGCACCCAAATCCCGTGCGATCGCCCGAATGTAAGTACCCGCCCCGCAGGCGATCGACAAATCCAATTCAGGAAAATCCCCCGGCCGCCAATCCAAGATTTCCAGCCGAAAAACCTCGACCTTCCTAGCAGCAACTTCCACAGTTTCGCCTTTTCTAGCTAACTCATAAAGGCGTTTTCCTCCCACCTGAACCGCACTAAAACTCGGCGGAAATTGATCGATTTTTCCTAGGAAATTTGGGAGTGCAGCTTGGACTTGTTCCAAACTCAACTCTGGCACCGGTCGAGAATGGATAATTTCTCCTTCTAAATCGTCAGTAGCAGTAGTTAAGCCAAACCGAATCGTGCCTCGGTAAGCTTTATTGTGTTGGAGATATTGCAGCAGTCTGGTTGCTTTGCCCAGGGCGATCGGCAAAACGCCAGTCACAGCAGGATCGAGGGTTCCTCCGTGTCCGACTCGCTTGAGTTTCAATAGCCGGCGCACTCGCCCCACGCAGTCGTGAGATGTCATGCCCGCAGGTTTGTTGAGATTGAGAAAACCGTCAGTAGTCATTAGGAAGTTCGGCAACGGATTTTGTAACGGATGTAACGGATATAACGGATGTCAGGAAGAGGGAAGATGGAAGATGAAAAGTTTTGAGTTTGCTTTTTTTCGCATCGCGAAAGCTAACGTTACTTGCAACGCAAAAGCGGTTTTTAGTTAACAAGTTAAACATTGAAAACTTAAAACTACAAAGTACCCGCCAGCCCAATTATCAATTCTCAATTCCCCATTCCCAATTAAAGAATAAAGTCGGCCTGACTGATAGAAGTGCGGGCAACTCCGAATAAAGTAGCCAGAGTTTCCTTGGTGCTTGTAAGCTGAATAATTGTACTGGGCGAAGTTCCTGCCCCAGCGGAAATGGTGATTTCGCCAAAAGTAAGGCCGGCAGTCAAGCGAATTCGATCCGTACCATCAGTAAAATCTGTAATCACATCCCCGTCTGCCAAACGCCCGATCGCAAAAGTATCGTTTCCGGTGCCGCCAGTTAAAGTATCTCGGCCACGATCGCCCGATAAACAGTCATTGCCGATGCCACCAAACAGCGAGTCATCGCCGGCACCCCCAAAAAGCGAGTCATCGCCCGCGCCTCCCAACAAAGTATCGGTGTCTTGGTTGCCAAACAGCAAATCATTGCCAACGTCGCCCAGCATTGAGTCAGAACCTTTGCCGCCGTAGAAAGTATCGTCGCCGGCGCCGCCCAAAACGCTGTCGCGGCCCGCACCGCCGAACAGCAAATCATCGCCAACGTCCCCCAGCAGTGAGTCATCGCCGTCGCCGCCGTAGAGGGAATCGTCTCCGCCTAAGCCGAAAATGCTGTCAGGGCCACCCAAACCAAATATCAAGTTAGCGCCCGCACTACCTCTGAGGGAGTCGGGGCCGCTGGTGCCGCGAGTGCCACCAGCGGCCCCTCCGGGACGGGTACCGCCGCCGGTGGGGGTTGGGGTTGTGACGGGAATTGGTACAAGTGGCACTGCTGATGGCATGATTCTGAAGATGGGTAGAAATTTGCAATTCTAACTTAACTTAAAACCGGAAGTTATAAGCTCGCCAACCGCCGAGATGAGAAATATCGATCGCATCCGCCACAGCATAAGGTTCGCACAAAAAGCCCTGCACCGTGGAGCCGTCCTCCAACACCAGCGTACCAATTCCCAAGGGCGGGGGGATTTTAGCGACAAATCCGCCGAAAGCCGCGATCGACAACTCCCAAACTTCCACCTCGATCGCGCTACCGCCCTCTATCTGACGCACCAATCCCGGCTTGCCCAGAGCAGTACCCGTCAAAGCGTACAGCTTGTAAATCGGGCTGGTACGGCAGGCGCGAACCAAAACGCCTCCCCCCTCGATTAGTTGATAATTCAGCGGCTCACCGCTCAAATGAGCGCCAACCACAGCTATTTTGACTCGTTCTTCTGAGTCGGGTTTGGCTGCGAGGGCGGGTTCCGGGACGGTTGGCAGCGGCAGACCGGTTGCGCCCAAAGTTCCGCCCAAGCGATCGTGGAAAGCACAGCCCAGGCGGCACAGCGATAAATCGTGCCACGCAGGAGCCATCAGTGTCAATCCTGCGGGCAATCCGCTGCTTTGAAACCCGCTGGGAACTGCGATCGCACACAAATCGAGCAAATTCGCAAAGTTCGTGTAGCGGCCTAGATTGGTGTTGAGCGCGATCGGCTCGGCTGCAACTTCTGCGACAGTATAAATCGTACCTGTCGTGGGAACAGCCAAAACATCCATTGACTGCCACTGAATTTCTGCCTTCTTGCGGAGCTCTGCCAAGCGGTACGACGCGCGGTAGGCAGAGACGGCATCGTAGCGTTTGCCACCGCTGATAATTTCGCAGACGATCGGATCGATCGCATCTGGGTGCGCGTCGAGGAAATCGCCGATCGCGGCCAACCTTTCTGCTACCCAAGGCCCGCCGTAGAGCAGTTCGGCAGCATCCGCAAAGGGTTTGAAGTCTATAGGTGCGATCGTGCAGCCCAATGATTGCAAGCGCGCGAGATCCTCCCGGTAGCGCTGTTCGGCTTCTGCATTCCCGAAAAATTCGAGTTCGCCGTCTCCGGGAACTCCCACCCGCAAGCGGGATAAATCCGGCAAAACTTTCGTTTCAGGGTGGCGAGAAAACGCATCCTCAGCGTCAAAACCGCTGGCTGCTTGCAGCACGGAGGCCGCATCCGCACAGGTGAGAGCGAACACAGAAACGCAATCGAGCGATCGCACCGCCGGCAGCAAGCCGCGAGTGCTTACCGATCCGCAACTTGGCTTCAGCCCGACAATGTTGGTAAAAGCAGCGGGAACCCGCCCTGAGCCTGCGGTATCGGTACCCAGAGCAAAACTCACCAATCCGGCGGAGACTGCTACGGCGGAACCGGAACTCGATCCGCCCGGAATGTAGCGCGAATCGAACGGATTGCGGCAAACTCCATAGGGAGTGCGGGTTCCCACTAATCCTGTGGCAAATTGATCCATGTTTGTTTTGCCGATCGCGATCGCACCTGCCGCGCACAAACGCTCTACAACTGCGGACGATCGCGCTGGAGTGCTAGCAAACGCAGGACATCCCGCTGTAGTGGGAACGCCGGCCCAATCGAGATTATCTTTGATCGCAAAAGGTATTCCGTAGAGCGGCAATTGTTGCGGATCTAGGTTTTCCAAAGCTTTGGCGCGTTCGAGGGTTTCCGCCTGCGGTGCTAAATAAATCCATACTGCCGGATCTGCATAGCGTTCGATCCGATCGTACACGCTCGCGATCGCATCTGCAGGCGCGATCGAGCCGGTGCGGTAGCGATCGAGCAGCGAATGAATGTCGAGACTGTTGCTGTAGTTAAATTTTTCCATAGTGCACGGTCAGTCGATTTTAGATTTTAGATTTTAGATTTTAGATTGAAGATTTGACTTCATATCATTTCTGGTTATATGAGGATGATTTAACCGCAGAGAACGCAGAGAACGCAGAGGGAGATCCCAGAGAGATGAATAATTCCAATGCTAACGGATTTGACTTCACAGGCTGTGTTAGGCGATCGTTATTACAACAAATAGAATGTTAGTTTACCGCATTGTCGATCGTACTCGCATCCAGTCTAGGACTCGAAGTATTTCTCAAGAAATCTTCAACCATGACCTTGCTGGTTTCGTCTTTTTGTGCAGATAAACTTCGCGATCGACAATCGCCCCATCTCATTGCCCGGTTTAATCTTCCAAAAATTTTAATTTTACTTCGAGAAAAACGGTTTTTTGTAACATTTTACACATTTTCGCATCAAGTTTGCTGTTAGGGTTTGAAACGTAGCAATCTAGTAAGATTGCACGCTACAGTATGCTTATCTTTAAAAAAAGTAAGTGAATTGCAGCAATCAACAGTCTAGGATAAATCCCTGAGTCCGCCAGGGAATGAATTCCCTGTCTAATAGTTAAAGTCCTCTGAAGAGGACTAATGAGTTTAAAATTTTTATTAGTCCTCTTCAGAGGACTTTAGCTTTGAGACAGGGGTTTCAACCCCTGTCGGACTAGGGGTTTAACGTGGAAAGTTGAAATCAATTGGCTTTTGGAGTGTCCCTACAAGGGCTAGGTACCTTACCTGAAAAGTGCTGTATACAGACAAAAACCGAAAAAATTTAACCGCTTCTAGGGTTCCGATTTGAATCAGTTTCTAACTCTGTTTAGAAAGTTCAAGTGCTGGTCCGAGAGAAGCAGACTGGTTGCCCCAATATTTTAATTTTAGGGAAACACTAGCCAGTTACACGGCGGGATAAAAGCCCGGGAGAAACGCGATCGGTCAGCAAGACTCGGTTCGTTAGCTCTCGGGCTTTATCCTTGTATATCAGGGGGGTTTGCGGCAGCTAAGGAAGCCAAAGAAGGTGCAAAAGCTCGATCGACATATTCACCTCTAACCAGCAACCAGAATATGCTATGAATATCCGATATTGCTCCCCAAAAATAACGCGATCGCCCTTGTCCTACTGCGCCATATTTTTCATCACCTTGTTTTTTGCTGTCGGCTGCGTCAACCCGGCAATTTATATCAAAACCACGACAGAAAGTGAAGCAGCTTCTTCAGTAAGTGCTAACGCAGTTCGCCTCGGATTCAGCGCGTGGCCCGGCTGGTTTCCTTGGCAAATTGCCAAAGAACAAAAGATATTTGAAGCTAACAATGTTGCTGTAGACTTAAAATGGTTTGACGGCTACTTAGAATCGATCAGCACCCTCACAGCAGGACAGATAGATGCTAACAGCCAAACCCTCGGCGATACAGTAAACTCTATATCAGGCGGCGCCGACCAAGTAATTGTTTTAGTCAACGACAACTCGACAGGAAATGACAAAGTGATTGTCGCCGAAGGCATCAATTCCGTTGCCGATTTAAAAGGCAAAAAAGTTGCCGCAGAGGAGGGTACTGTCGATCACTTTCTATTGCTGTTAGGGCTGAGAAAAGCAGGTTTATCAGTGCAAGATATTCAATTTGTACCGCTGGAAACCGGCAAAGCTGCGGCGGCTTTCGTCGGAGGACAAGTCGATGCGGTGGCAGTATTTGCGCCGTTTACCACCCAGGCATTAAAGCGAAAAAACAGCAAGGAACTGTTTAGTTCCAAAGATTTTCCGGGGGCGATTTCTGACCACTTGGTATTCACCCGAAAGTTTATCGGCGAACACCCCGATCGAGTGCAAGCCCTGGTCAATTCATGGTTTGCAACATTGGAATACATGAAAGCCAATCAAGAGAAATCTTACGAGATTCTCGCCAACCGCGCCGGAGTTAGCGTTGAGGAATATAAAGAATATGAAAACGGCACTCAGATATTTACGATAGAGGAAAACTTGAAAGCCTTTCAACCGGGAAATGACATGACATCATTGCAGTTTGCGGCGGCCGAAATGACTAAATTTCTTGTAGATGTAAATTTAGCAAAAACCCAACCAGATATCAGTACATTATTTGACGATCGCTTTATCAAAGCTTATGCCGAAGGTAAAAGCTAGGAGGCAAAATTTACGATTTTGCAGACACAACAAAGTTTCCACCTTATTATTTATACCAAAAAGCTACTAAAATTACTCGCTCAATCATTCCGCAATTAAATCATGCCACCAAATCCCGATCCTCGATCGATCCAATCCCACCTCAAGCAAAAAAGCCTAAATCCCACCGTTTTCTGGCGGATTGCGGAAGAGATACCACAACCCCTCAATATTGGGTTAACGGTGACATCGATCGCACTGCCGCTGCTGCTGTGGTGGCTAGTAACAACCTTCGCCGATGTAGACCCCAAATTTTTGCCTTCCCCCGGCAAAGTTTTAGAGGCATTTGGTAGGCTGTGGAACACTCGCGAACTTTTGAAAGACACGGTAGCGAGTTTGTGGCGGGTGGGAGTGGGCTTTCTGTTCGCCTTGGTTTTTTCCATACCAATTGGTGTGCTGATGGGCAGTTTTGCCAGTATTCGCGCCTTGCTAGAACCCATGTTCGGCTTGATGCGATATATGCCCGCACCAGCGTTCATTCCCCTGCTAATTCTCTACTTGGGAATCGGCGAAGAACCCAAAATAATGCTGATATTTATCGGCGTATTTTTCTTCAATTCGCTGATGGTGATGGATACAGTCAAGTTTGTTCCCAAAGACTTGATAGAATCTACTTATATGTTGGGCGGGAATCGCTGGGAAATCCTCACTCAAGTTATTTTTCCCCACGTTTTGCCGGGAATTCTTGATGCTAGCCGCATCAACTTGGCTGCGGCTTGGCAATTGGTAATCGTCTCGGAATTGATTGCGGCAACCGAAGGCTTGGGCCGCCGGATCAGCGTCGCAGGTCGATTTCTCCGAACCGATGAAATTTTTGTGGGGCTGATTGTCATTGGGGCGATCGGACTGACTTTTGACTTGCTTTTTCAATATCTGCTGCGGGTTTCTTGTAAATGGTCAAGTCAGAAACAGTAAGCAGATCGGGACTTACGCATGGGGCTCAGAAACCGGGTTTTTTTTACGAAAATACACAGCTTGCAGCCCGCATATTAGGTAAAAAACCCGGTTTCTTTGTCGGAGTGCGTAAGTCCTGCAGAGGTTAAAAAGCAGAATGGTGTCATTTTTTTACTTACAATACAGAGGATAAACTCATGTTTCTACAAATCAACAACCTGCACAAAAACTTTGAAACAAAAAAGGGTAAATTAGTTGTCCTCAAGGACATCAATATGACCATCAAGCAAGGCGAATTTATCTGCGCGGTAGGCGCATCCGGTTCTGGCAAATCTACTCTGTTGAGGCAGATTGCGGGATTGGACAAGCCGACAACAGGGGAAGTGAAAATTGATGGGAAAGAAGTTGTTTCGCCTGGGCCCGATCGAGGTATGGTATTTCAGCATTACACTCTTTATCCTTGGATGAACGTGCAGGAAAATGCTGAGTTTGGCCTTAAACTTCAAGGCGTTTCCAAGAAAAAGCGGCGCGAACAAGCTAGCTATTATTTGAATGTGGTAGGATTGACGCAGTTTGCTTCGTCGCTGCCGAAGGAATTGTCGGGGGGGATGAAACAGCGGGTGGCGATCGCCCGCGCCCTCGCTTCTGAACCTAAAGTGTTATTAATGGATGAACCTTTCGGCGCATTGGATATCCACACTAAAGAATCGATGCACGAATTCATGCTCGATTTGTGGCGCCGCACTCAGATTACAATCTTTATGATTACCCACGATGTCGAAGAAGCGGTGTTTCTTTCCAATCGGATTTATGCTTTGGGTGCTCGTCCCGGTACAGTGAGAAAGGAAATGTCGATTAATTTGCCCGATCGCACTCCCAGCGTTAAACGCCACGCCAAATTCCACGATTACCGCGACGAACTCATGGATTTGATGCGGAAACACGGACAGGAAGCAGTTGCAATGGCTGCTTAAATAGAAATAGGTTTGTAGTTGCACTTTTACTCTTTGTGGAACAGGCATCTTGCCTGTTCTGGCGGGCTAGAAGCCCAACCCCTACTCCCCACAAAAAAATTCAATTTTATTGTGGAACAGGCATCTTGCCTGTTCGGGCGGGCAGGATGCCCACCCCACAAAGACTAAATTTTCTTGTGGAACAGGCATCTTGCCTGTTATTGAGAATGGTGCAAAATATCAGTGTAGATAAATATTACTTTGGGAGAGGGTGAGTTTTGCCACTACAAAATACTATTGTTTTGTTTCCCTCACCCCCCCCAAATACATCAAGAGGAACTTATGGTGCAACTATCATCGATCGACACAAATTCACAAATTGATTCAGACCTCGTATTAATGCAAGAAACCGTACCGGGCGGCGCGTACTGGTCGGGAGTCATCAAGCGGGGAAACACCCTGCGAATCACCGATTTAGAAGGCTCTCGCGGCGTTTCCATGCTGTGCTACAACGCCGACAATGCGATCGAACGTTTCAACGCAGCAGACACAGCCAAAATTCAATTCAACGCCTTTCTCAAACAAGGCATGGTGCTTTACACAGACATGGGGCGCATCCTATTTTCCATCACCCAAGACACCTCCGGCTGTCACGATTTGCTAGGAGGATGCAGCAACGCCATTAGCAATGCCAAAAAATACGGCGAAGGAGACTGGAAAAACTCCCGCGACAACTTCCTCAAAGCCCTAACTCGGTGGGGATTGGGCAAAAAAGATATCATGCCCAACCTCAACTTATTTACTCGCATTGCCGTCAAACCAGACGGCACGATGGAGTATCGCGAAGGCTGCGAGAAACCCGGTAGTTTTATCGATTTGCGAGCCGAAATGAACGTATTGACAATTATCTCTAACTGTCCCCACATCCTGCATCCGGGTTCAATTTACGATCCAAAACCCATCCAAATTCAGATTGTGAAATCCCCCGCACCCGCACCAGACGACTTGTGCCGCACCGCCAACCCGGAAGCAGTGCGCGGCTTCATCAACACCGATGCTTTGTTCGTGCAATAAACCCGATTCCAGCACTCAATCTTGTCCGCACCAATCGGCGGTAAAAAATTCTGCTATTCCATCACAAAAAGTGAACCATGACTGCAACTACCCAACAACTTCTCGATCCAAAAACTGCAATTTATAACGAAGTTTTACCCGCCAGACATCCCTGGTCTCGTGTCATCAAAAAAGGACAGATTCTTCGTATTGTAGATTTAGGCGGAAATCAAGCAGTAGATTTTTTAGTTTACAATGCCGATGACCCTTCCGAACGCTACAGCGCCCCCGATACGATCGTCAATCAAGGCAACATCTTTGTCACTACAAACAGCCAACTCATTTCCAACGAAGGGCGAGCCATGATGACCATAATTGCTGACTCCTGCGGGCGCCACGATACCTCCGGCGGCGCCTGTAGCTGCGAGAGCAATTCGGTGCGGTTTGGACTAGATAAAAAATACCAGCACGCCTGTGTTGAAAATTTCCTTGCCGCAATTCTTCCCTACGGTTTGGGTAAGCGAGATTTAGTCAGCAATATCAACTTTTTTATGAATGTTCCGGTTAGCGAAGATGGCACGCTTGAAATTGTTGACGGCATCTCCGATCCGGGAAGTACAGTTGATTTGCGAGCCGAAATGAACGCGCTTGTTGCTATTTCTAACTGCCCGCAAATGAACAATCCTTGCAATGCTTACAATCCTACGCCGATTCAGTTGATTGTTTGGGATTCTGTGTAATCTGAAAATATCTAATTTCTGAACCCCCGCCCCAAGTCCAAGAAACCGGGTTTCTGCGATGATTTTTGTATCCTCACCCAGATTTAGGAAGAAACCCGGTTTCTGAACCCCTGCCCCAAGTCCAAAAAACCGGGTTTCTGCGATGATTTTTGTATCCTCACCAAGATTTAGGAAAAAACCCGGTTTCTGAACCCCTGCCATTAGCAATTCCCAATTCCCAATTCCCTAAATGTTTAACAAAGTTTTGATTGCAAATCGCGGTGAAATTGCCTGCCGAATTATCCGCACACTCGATCGCCTCGGAATTGCTTCGGTAGCAGTATATTCTGAAGCCGACGCCCATGCCAAGCACGTTTTCGCCGCCAGCGAAGCTGTTTGTATCGGTGCAGCCGCCGCAGCCGAGAGTTATTTGCGGTTCGATCGCATTCTCGAAGTTGCGCGCCAAACAAAAGCTCAAGCTATCCATCCGGGTTACGGCTTTTTGAGCGAAAATGCTGAATTTGCCGAAGCTTGTGCAAGCGAAAATATTGCATTTATCGGCCCGACTCCGACTCAGTTGCGCTGCTTTGGATTGAAGCACACCGCGCGGGAAATAGCCGCTGCAAATCAAGTGCCGCTAACTCCCGGAAGCGAACTTTTAGCCTGTTTGGAGGATGCCCAAAAAGCGGCTGGGGCGATCGGCTATCCGGTGATGCTCAAAAGTACCGCAGGCGGCGGTGGTATCGGTTTGCAGGCTTGTTTTGGCGATCGAGATTTGGCAGAAGCCTTTGAAAAAGTACAGCGTTTGAGTCAAAGCAATTTTAAACAAAGCGGCGTTTTTTTAGAGAAATACATTCAAACAGCCAGACACATTGAAGTCCAAATCTTTGGAGATGGCAAAGGAAACGTCATAGCCTTGGGCGAACGAGATTGTTCGGTGCAGCGGCGCAATCAAAAAGTAATTGAAGAAACCCCCGCCCCTGCTATTAGCGACGAACAGCGAAATCTGTTGTACAGTGCAGCAGTGCGGCTGGGAAAAGCGGTAAATTACCAGTCAGCCGGTACTGTTGAATTTGTATTTGATGTCGATGCGAAACAGTTTTATTTTTTGGAAGTCAACACGCGCCTGCAAGTTGAACACGGCGTTACTGAAGCTGTCAACAACATCGACCTCGTTGAGTGGATGGTAAAACAGGCTTCGGGAGATTTGTTCCCCCTGGAAGAGTACCGCTATCAACCGCAGGGCCACTCAATTGAGGTGCGAATTTATGCGGAAGATGCCGGCAAGAATTTTCAGCCGAGTTCCGGGTTGCTGAATCAAGTTGCGTTTCCCGAAAACGTCCGCTGCGACAGTTGGATAGAAACCGGCACGGAGGTAACTCCTTTTTACGATCCGCTGCTAGCCAAAGTAATCGTTTGCGGGGATAATCGATCGCAGGCGATCGTAAAACTAAAAGCTGCTTTAGATGCCAGTGAAATAGCGGGAATTGAAACTAATTTAGATTACCTCCGCCAGATTTTGGACGATTCCCGATTCAGCCGGGGCGAACTGAGCACGCGCTTTTTAAACTCTTTTGAATACGCACCTTTAACGATCGATGTATTGGATGGGGGAACCTACAGCAGCATTCAGGATTATCCGGGGCGGATTGGCTATTGGGATGTTGGCGTGCCGCCTTCCGGGCCAATGGATCATCTGGCATTTCGATCGGCAAATCGTTTAGTAGGAAATCCCGAATCGACAGCAGGATTGGAATTCACAGCTACAGGCCCAACTCTGCGCTTTAATGCCGATACAGTTATTAGTTTGACTGGGGCAACTATGAAGGGAACGCTAAACGGCGAATCGGTGCCGTTTTGGACAGCTATTCCCGTAAAAGCTGGCAGCATTCTCAAGTTAAAAGCCATTCAAGGCGGCGGCTACCGCACTTATTTAGCAGTCAAACACGGCTTTAATGTCCCCGATTATTTGGGCAGCAAATCAACTTTTGTACTGGGCAAATTTGGCGGACACGCGGGCCGCACGCTGCGTCCGGGAGATGTGTTAAAACTCAACCAAACTGCAACTCTGGAAGCGGAAATATCTTTGCCTCCAGAACTAATTCCCACCTACAGCAATAATTGGGAAATCGGCGTTTTGTACGGGCCTCATGGCGCGCCAGATTTCTTTACTGAGTCAGACATCGAAATGTTTTTCTCCACAGAATGGCAGGTGCATTATAACTCGACGCGGACGGGCATTCGGCTGATCGGCCCGAAGCCCACCTGGGCGCGTCAAGACGGGGGAGAAGCGGGTTTGCACCCGTCTAACATTCACGATAATGCTTACGCGATCGGCACGATCGATTTTACGGGCGATATGCCTGTAATTCTGGGTCTGGACGGCCCGAGTTTGGGAGGTTTTGTCTGTCCTGCTACTATTGTGCAGTCGGAATTGTGGAAAATCGGGCAACTGAAACCGGGGGATAGCATTCGCTTTCACTGTTTGAGTTTTGCTGAAGCTTTGCAGCGGGAATTAGCACAAAATAGGCAAATTGCTACTTTTTGTTTGCCTGTTTTTGGGGAAACTTCGGCGGAATTGCCCGCAGTTCCCGCTTCTCCAATTTTGCACGAAATTCCAGAATCTCCGGGACAGGTTGCTGTTACTTACCGTCAAGCTGGGGATAAATATATTCTAGTTGAATACGGCCCGTTGGTGCTGGATTTAAATTTGCGTTTTCGGGCGCACGCATTGATGGAACAGTTGAAAGCAAATCCGTTGCCGGGTGTTATCGAATTAGTGCCGGGAATGCGATCGCTCCAAATTCACTTTGAGGGCAGCCAGATTTCGCAACAGCAGCTAATGCAGGCGCTGATTGCGGCGGAGGCGGAACTTCCGGCGATCGAGGATTTGGAAGTGCCGGCGCGAATTGTGCACTTGCCTTTATCTTGGGAAGATGAATCGACGCTGTTGGCTATTGAAAAATATATGCAGTCTGTGCGATCGGATGCACCTTGGTGTCCCAGCAATATTGAGTTTATTCGCCGCATAAACGGGCTTGAGGGCATCGAACAAGTCAGAGAAATTGTATTTAATGCTAGCTATTTAGTGATGGGTTTGGGAGACGTTTATTTAGGCGCGCCCGTCGCAACTCCCCTCGATCCGCGCCACCGTTTGGTTACTACTAAATACAATCCCGCCCGCACTTGGACTCCTGAAAATGCAGTTGGCATTGGCGGCGCGTATTTGTGCGTTTACGGGATGGAAGGGCCGGGAGGTTATCAATTTGTCGGCCGCACGGTGCAAATGTGGAATCGGTTCAAACAAACGGCGGATTTCCAGTCTGGTAAACCTTGGCTTTTGCGCTTTTTTGACCAAATCCGATTTTATCCGGTTTCTCATGAGGAATTGCACCGCTGTCGGGAAGAATTTATTGAAGGTAAGTTTAAATTAAAGGTTGAGGAAATCACTTTTAATTTGAGAGAATACAATGAGTTTTTGCATTCTATTGCTAACAGTGCGGCTGAGTTTAAAGCGCAGCAGCAGACCGCATTTAATGCAGAGCGCGATCGCTGGGCCGCCTCCGGGGAATTTGACGCTGAAGCTGCCGCAGAATCCTCGGCGGATGGGGCTTCTGACACGGCGGCGGAGGTTACTTTGCCGATCGACTGTGAGGCAGTTGTCGCTCACGTTTCGGCTAATGTTTGGCAGGTGCTGGTTAATGTGGGAGATGTGGTTGCTGAGGGCGATCGTCTGTTAATTTTGGAAGCGATGAAAATGGAAATTGCTATTACTGCTGATGTTGCTGGCACTGTGGCTCAATTGTTTTGTGAAAAGGGGCAAACGGTGACAGCAGGGCAAATTCTAGCGGCTATTCAACCGAATTAATCCCTCTGGTGTCAGGAGTGAACACTTACGCGCTTATGCGGGAAACACTTCTGTAATGAGGCACACTACTATCGTCTTTTAAATGCCGAACAGCTTATCGCCCATGAGTCCTGGCGCAAAACAAAGGATATACTTAGGAATGAGAATTAAATAATTTCCACTCTTGAAAGTGGGATGGGCGTCCCGCCCCTCATGATTGGTCGGGCGGGACGCCCATCCCACAA
>NZ_JAUBVD010000074.1:0-27467 GCF_036705675.1 Microcoleus sp. AT8-A3 | reverse complement strand
GCCGTGTGCGGTGAAAGTCGCAAGCACGGTTTTGTAGGAGAGATGGTAGGGGACACTCTGCCATCGACTCTCTAACCGCTCGACCGGATATGATATTAGTTATTAACAATGCCCAATCCCCAATTCCCAATTTCCAATATTAATCATTTCCTTTATTTGTATACCGCACTATCAAGTAGCTGATGGAAAGCGCGAAAATTGCAGTCGCCAAACCAATCAAGTCGGCTGCGGTTTTTTTTTCCAAGTCAAGAATAATGATTTTTCTAGATACTGCTATCAAAGAAGTTACAATAACCAGCTCAACTTGAATTACGTGCTTTTTCAGATAAGCTGTAATATTTTCCAATATTTCCAATGCAATTAAAACATTTAAAAATAACCCAAATATCACAAACAACGTGTCTTTTAAAAAATTATCAGTGTGGTTTGCCAATTCTTGTGCTAAAAAAATCACCAAATCGGCAACGCTGACGATAATTACCAAAATCATCGCCAGTGATAAAACTTTCGATATTATTACTTCTACACTTTCTGTAAAATGCAGAAAATTTTCATCATTGCTTAACTTCGCAATTTGCCTAAATATTTTTTTCAGCATACCAGTGATTTAGTCATCATTTTTGATGATTTTGTCATTTTTCGGTACGCTTTGCAAGCGCAAAACTCTCTGATTGCCTGGTTTCACGGTGGCAACCCGGGCACTGGGGAAGGCGACTCTCTCTGCCTGTTATATTTTATAGTTTTTCGTGTCAGCTAGGAATCGATCGCACGCGATGAACTCCTGCTTAATAAATTTTTGCCATAAAAAAGCCTCAAACTATTGTCTAGCAATATTTTGAGGCTTTTAAGGCGCGGTGCTAATACTGAACTAACTATCTATTCTCAACAGAGAATGATGGTTGACTCCCAGCTTGCTCCGACGCAATATAGAAGATAGCTAAAAATTTAGCTCGGGTGGTTTAGTAGCGACGAGAATTGCCACCGCGATCGTTGTTACCCCAGTTACCGCCGCCACTAGGACGTTCTTCACGGGGTTTTGCTTTGTTGACTTTGAGGTCGCGACCCATCCACTCAGCACCGTCAAGAGCCTCAATGGCTGCGGCTTCTTCGGCTTCAGTAGACATTTCTACAAAAGCGAAGCCCCGCATCCGACCTGTTTCCCGGTCAGCAGGCAACTGAACGCGCTTTACTGTACCGTACTCTCCAAAAGTTTGGTTGAGGTGCTCCTGCGTTACTTCGTAGGATAAATTGCCGACATAGATTGACATTGAACATTCTCCAGAATCAGAGGGTGTAGAGATTTAAATCCGGAGGAACGCCGATCGAACGAACTGTACTGCCGAAAATAAAGCCTTGTAAAAAAATCATAGCACCTATAGGTGCAAACTGCAATTGTCTGACTCAATTAATTAAAAATAAGGTAGAAGGCCTTCGCCAGAAGGCATTCTGCGGAAGGAAAAACTCCCAATCAAGAAGGAACAACTCAGAATAAATAAATTTAATATAAATTTAATTTTCCTTGTTTCCGGGCTCTGCCGGGGAAACGCTGTTTTTAGGCTGCGTAATGGCATAACGATTTTAGGTTTTAGATATGGGATTTGGGATTTAAGATTTATGTGTAGGGTATGTCCGGGTTCAAAATTGCTCGATCGAGAGAGGTTGTTATCCTAAAAACGGATACAAGCCCCGGACTCCTGTCGCCAAGAGTGCAAAATTTTAGACTCTTGTTCAAGATCCCAGATTCATCTGTGGAGTAAATCTCCAATCTTTCAACTGAGGGCGATTGACTCAGAGATCCCCGAACGTCAACCACGTTCTTCCCCATGTCGATCGCCCGCTGGTTCCCGCTCGTTCGGCGGTGATGTGTAGCATCCCGTCGTTCGATGGCAGCTCAAGAAGTGACGGCGAGGGTGGATTTTTGCCAATTAAATTCCTCAACTTCTGCGACAGTTTCTGCCCCAACCAGCACCAACTGCACCGCACAAGCTTTTAACTCAGGCTGTTTGGAATCTGGACAGCTTGCAGCATGAGTCATGGCATTGGCTTCAGCGCCTTCGGCCCACAGAGAACCCCAGTGCATCGGTACAAATAGCGTACCTGGGGCGATCGCCTTTGTGACTTTTGCCGGAAACTGCGCCTTGCCGCGGCGCGATCGAACTTCCAGCAAATCCCCCTCCTTAATCTGCAATTTGGCAGCATCACGGGGGTGAATTTCCAAAAACGGATCGGGGTGCAATTGATTAATTTTCTCTGTTCTCCCCGTCCGCGTCATCGTGTGCCAGTGTCCGTAAAGTCTCCCTGTCGTCAACACAAACGGATAATTCGGATCGGGAGGTTCTGCCAGTCCCCGCGAGTGATAGGCCGAAAATCTTGCCCGCGCGTCAGGAGTGTGAAAACGCCTGTCTGTATACAGCCGTTTCGCTTCGTTCGCTGGATGCACAGGCTCGTTTTCCCGGCAAGGCCACTGCTGCGGCCCTTCTTGGCGGATGTATTCGTGGCTCAGGCCGGTCATATCGCAAGGCTGGCCCCGCGTCAACTGCACGTACTCATTAAAAACCTCCGCACTGTTCTCGAAAGCAAAGTGTTGGGCAAAACCCAACCGCCGTCCCACCTCGGCGAAAATGCTCCAGTCGTCGCGGGCTTCCCCGGAGGGAGTGTCGAAACCGGGACAAAAGGTAACGCGGCGTTCGGAATTGGTCATTACTCCGGTTTTTTCGCTCCACTGCGTTGCCGGCAGCAGGATGTGAGCGTAGGCGGAGGTTTCAGTGGGATAGTAAGCTTCTTGATAAATAGTAAAGGGCGATCGCAGCAAAGCGGCTTTCGTGCGTTCCAAATCCGGCATACTCACCACCGGATTAGTAGCTGCAATCCACAGCAACTCAACTTCGCCAGTTTCCAAACCGGTGATCATATCCCAAGCTGTGCGGCCTGGATTCGGGGAAATACTTCCCGGTGCGATTCCCCAAAATTCCTCGACTTGGGTTCTGTGTTCAGCATTTTTCACAAATCGGTAGCCTGGGAGCAAGTGAGACAGTCCTCCCGCTTCCCGCCCTCCCATCGCGTTTGGCTGGCCGGTGAGGGAAAACGGGCCGCATCCCGGTTTGCCAATTTGACCGGTCATCAAGTGCAAATTAATCAGCGATCGCACCTTTGCCGTGCCTTCCGACGACTGATTTATTCCCATCGACCACAGAGACAAAACGCGCTGCGACTGTTCCCAGTAGTTTGCCGCCGTTTCTAACTCGCCCACAGTAATGCCGCAGCGCGAGGCTACAAAATCCGGCGTGTAGCTGCTAATAACCTCAGCAAAAGCTGAAAAATTCGCCGTGCATTCTTCAATAAACTCAGAATCTATTGCTTGCCTGCGTAACAGCAAATATGCAATTCCATTAAGCAAATCTATATCGGTACCCGGTTTAATTGCTAAGTGCAAATCCGCCGCTTCCGCAGTCGGAGTCCGCCTTGGATCTACCACAATCATTTTGACATGGGGATGCTTTTTGTGGTATTTTGCTAATCGATTGAATACGATGGGATGGCATTCCGCTGTATTGCTACCAATAATAAAAGCGCAATCTGTTAATTCTAAATCGTCGTAACAGCAAGGCGGCCCATCCGAGCCAAAGCTTTGAACGTATCCAGAGACTGCTGAAGACATACACAAGCGAGAATTAGCATCAAAATTATTAGTACCCAGACAACCTTTCAGTAGTTTCTGGGCAATATAATAATCTTCTGTTGCGAATTGACCCGAACCGTAAACACACAAAGCATCGGGGCCACTGGTGCTGCGAATTGTTTGGATGCGGTTAACAATTGCATCGAGAGCTTCGTCCCAGCTAGCGCGGCGGAAGGGTTGGTCGAGAGTATCTCGCATCATCGGATACATTAGCCGATCGCTCCGAATAGACTCTGCTACGGTTGCTCCCTTAATACAAACCATGCCCTGACTCGATGGGTGATTGCGATCGCCCCGCACTTTCCAACTTTGTTTTTTGTCGGCAACAACTTCTAGACCGCAACCTACACCGCAGTATGGGCAAAGAGTTTTTATAGTTTCCATCTGGTGATTTTAGATGCTAATTTTTGAAAGCTAATGGGTAATTGGTAATTCGTCATTATAGTCGGAACTGAGAGCTCCTGCAAATAATGTTTTAATCATTACTAACTTACCGCAAAAATGCTTCACAGCAACGGACAATACCCTGACTTAAAATAAACCGCTATCTTCTAAAACTCGCGAGCCATCGGGTTTGTAGTCAGTGGATATTCGCTCCTAAATACCTCTCTAACAGAGGTACTCCTGCCCTAAATCTTGTCACCCCACCTAGGGGAGCGAGGAAGAATTGTTGCAGGACTCAAACAGCGCGCCGATACTACTTTTGACCTTGTTGTTGATAGCAATCTGAGATTTAGTGGGCGAGTATTATGTCGCCTATTTCTGTGTTTTAACTTCTAATACGCCTCCGTTGCTGGGGCTAAAAGTTACTTGGAATTCAGCAGTTTTTTCAGCAGCGCCTGCTGTGGCACCGGCAGGAGTTTGCAAAACCGGCAGAGGAGTTTCTTTGACGAAATCTTTAGCTGCTTTATTTGTGGGATCGAACTGTAGGATATCGCCGTTTTGTTTTACTTTGACCCGATAAGTCAAGCTTTCGGTAAATGTCGGAGTTGTTCTCCATTGTTGGTCGATTTGTGCATACAACTTCTGTCCGATCGCATCGAGTTCGGCTTGGTCAGAAATCTGTGATGTGGCAGCAGCAGCGATGGGTGCAGGACTTGCAGCAGCGATGGGTGCAGGACTAGGATTCGGTGCGATCGAACTTGCTGCGATTGGCGGGCTGGGGGGAGAACTCACAATCGCCCCGGCAGTCGGCGCCGGAGGTGCAGTTTCTGCTAGTTTCGCTTGCTTTAGCTGGCTGGAAACAACCGACATATTGACCGCAGCTAAAGTAAACATTGCGACGAACCACGAGGCTGCCAGGATGCCACGTTTGATCGACGAGGCTTCTGAGGGTTCGGCAGCGTGAGACACAAAAGGTGCAGGTGCAAGAGGCCTATCAGCAACCGCAGGCTTTTTGCTAGCAGGTAATGGCATCGGTAGCGCGACGGCTTCTGTCTCCGAGTCCGTTTCTTCACCTTCTTCGTGGTGGGCGTAGCGAGAAAACAGGAACTCCAAAGCAAAGTTACGCAGTTCGTAGTATTTCGGGTCTTCCATAATCCGCGCCCGGTTGCGGGGACGGCTGAACGGAATGTGCATATCTTCGCCGATGGAAGCTGCTGGCCCGTTGGTCATCATCACGATGCGATCGGCCAAAAACAAAGCCTCATCAATATCGTGAGTAATCATAATGACGGTAATTTTTTCCTGCCGCCAAATTTTCAGCAATTCTTCCTGCAACTCTTCCCTGGTAATCGGGTCCAGAGCTCCGAAAGGTTCGTCCAAAATCAACAGTTTGGGACGAGTTGCCAGGGCTCTGGCGATCGCCACCCGCTGTTTCATCCCCCCGGACAATTGGCCCGGTCTTTTGTGACAAGCTTCGGTCAGCCCCACTAATTCCAAGTGTTCCTTGACGATCGTATTGTGTTCGTCTGCGGACTTTTCCGGGTAAACATTTTCAACGCCGAGGTGAATATTTTCTGTAGCAGTCAGCCATGGTAGTAGCGAGTAGTTTTGAAACACGACCATGCGATCGGGGCCTGGTTCAGTAATCTGCGAACCTTCCAGGGCTACTTCTCCGTTTGTCGGCCCGTTGAATCCCGCGATCATATTCAGCAAAGTTGATTTGCCACAGCCAGAGTGACCTATCAAACAAATAAATTCGCCTTCATTAATAGTCAGGTTTACACCGTCGAGAACGACGTAAGGGCCTTTAGGAGTTTCGTAGACTTTCGATACGTCTTTAATAGTAAGAAAGTCTTGCTTTGGCGTTTGAATTTTGGTTGTTTGGGGAGTTTTGAGAGTTTGCATATTTTCAGGATTTGGATTTTGGGTTGATGAATTAGACATGACAAATTTCGATTGAGAATTTGAAATTAGGGAGTTAGGAAGCGGAAAATGTGGAGTCTTGTTTCCTGATTTCTGGCTCCTCATTCCCTCTTCCTATTTGCTAGTTATGCTGGCAGTTTGATGGAACACTGACTGCCTATTTGTTCAATTAAGATTTCTTCAATGCGGACGGCGCGTTTGATTTTGACATTGTGAAGATAGTCGATCGGGTCGTCGAGATTAAACACAGTGCCGTCAAATAGCTCGATCGTCCGGCGATCTCTGGCAATATCCGGCAAACCCAATTCCCGTACTGCTTGACCGAAAACATCGGGCCGCAAAACTCGATCGACCACTTCCACCCAGTTTTTCGGGAACGGGATCAGTCCCCACCGAGCCATCTGCGCCATCACCCACACCATTTCTAGGCGGTCTGGAAAATTGGTTTTGTCAACAGAGAACTGGTTGAAATTGTAGAGCATTTCTGGTTCTGCCTCCGTACCGGAGTTGTATGGATCGATGAACCCTGGACGGATGTCTTTGGGATCGGCGCCGATGTATTGTTCTTGGCTAATCAATCCTAGGACTTCTTCGCGGTTGCGGCGATCGTCGCAGTATTCGCAGGCTTCCAAAAGCGCTTTGACGAGGGCGAGGTGGGTTTGAGGATATTTCTGAGCCCAATCTTCGCTAACACCGAGAACTTTTTCGATGTGTCCGGGCAGAATATCCAGGGAACGGGCCATAACAAAACCCGTACCACTGTTGACTGCGTGCGAGTTCCAGGGGTCGCCTGAACAGTAGCCGTCAATGTTGCCTGCTTTTAAATTTGATACCATCTGCGGGGGCGGAATCACGGTCAAGCCCACGTCGAGGTCGGGGTCGATGCCGCCGGCGGCCAGCCAGTAACGGAACAGCAGATTGTGCATGGAGGCCGAGTGTACCATGCCCAAGGTGTGAACTTTATCGGGAGTCTTGGCGATCGCAGCTTTGAAATCCTCTAATGTCCGAATGCCTTGTCTGTAAAGGTCTTTGTTGAAAACAATCGAATTGCCGTTGCGAGAGAGCGTCATGGCGCTACAGACGGGTACAGGGGCTTCACCGTCGAGGCCCAACAGCATCCCGATCGGCATTCCTGCGACCATTTGCGCCGCGTCCAGCCGTCCTTCGGCAACTCCTTTGGCGATCGCTTTCCAGCCCGGTTCGCGGCTGAGAGTAACTTCTTCCAACCCGTGGGCTTTGAAAAATCCTTTTTCTTTAGCTACTACTAAGGGGGCGCAGTCGGTGAGGGGAATAAAGCCGATGTCGAGGTTGATTTTTTCCAGGCCGTTGCGGGCGATGACAGCGGGTTGTTGTTTGGCCCGGCGCTGTTTGACCCGCTTTTGCTGGTTGAGGAAGTAAACCATTTCGTTACGCAGCGCGTAGTAACTCGGATGGTTGACAACTTCCATGCGCTTGCGGGGGCGGGGAATGTTCACTTCGAGGATTTGCCCGATTTGGGCTTCCGGGCCGTTGGTGAGCATCACAATGCGATCGCTCAGTAATAAAGCCTCATCCACATCGTGAGTTACCATCACGCTGGTGACTTTGCTTTCCTCGCAAATTTTCATCAACTGGTCTTGCAAACCGCCGCGAGTTAAGGCATCGAGGGCGCCGAAGGGTTCGTCTAGCAGCAGCAATTTCGGGCGAATCGCCAGGGCGCGGGCGATCGCAACTCTTTGTTTCATCCCCCCAGAAATTTCGCCTGGGCGTTTGTCGGCCGCGTGTCCGAGTCCGACCAATTTAATGTGGTGTTCGATCACCAACTCCCGATCTTCTTGAGAGTTACCGCTGTAAATTTCATTTACTGCTAGGGCGATATTTTCGCGCACCGTCAGCCAAGGTAGTAGCGAGTAATTTTGAAACACCACCATTCTGTCCGGGCCTGGATCGCGGACTTCCCGCCCTTCTAAAGTAATCCCGCCCTGACTTGCTTTGTCGAGGCCGGCGATGATATTTAGCAGCGTAGATTTGCCGCAGCCAGAGTGCCCAATTAAGGTGATGAATTCTCCCTTTTTAATTTTCAGTTCGATATTTTTAAGAGCGATGTATTGCTCTCCGTTGGGCAAGTTAAATACGCGGTCAACGTGGTCTACTTCAACAAATACTGACATGGCAATTTTAGGTTAGTTTGTAATTTGTATGATGCTGATTATTAATTGGGAATTGGCCAAACAGGGCATTGGGCATTAATTTACAACTCATTTCTACCAGTTTGTAGTTGGCAACCATTCCCCATTCCCCATTCGCCATGCCCGATGCCCTGTTTGGCCGATGCCCGATGCCCAAATCCTATTTTTGTTCTTCAGGAACAACTTTGGAAGCAATGAAACCAACGATTCTGTCTAAAATCAAACCGACGATTCCTACATAAAGCACTGCTATAATCACTGCGCTGAGTCGAGAACTGTTGTAAGCGTCCCAGATGAAGAAGCCGATGCCGACGCCGCCGACTAACATTTCCGCAGCTACGATCGCCAGCCAAGACAAACCGATGCCAATTCTCAAGCCAGTGAAGATGTAAGGAACAGAAGAGGGAAGCAGGATTTTCCAGAAGTATTTTTGGTTGGGGAGGCGCAAGACGCGGGCGACGTTTCTGTAGTCTTGGGGTATTTGTTGAACGCCTACTGTGGTGTTAATTAGAATCGGCCAAATTGCTGTAATTAAGATTACGAAGAGTGCAGAAACTTCGTTAGCTTTCACCCCCATGCCTTCAAAGGGATTGAACTGTTGAAATACGGCCAGGGCGATCGGCAGCCAAGCCAGGGGCGGGATAGTTCTAAATACTTGAAACAGCGGATCTAAAGCATCGAACATTAGGGAGTTTGTCCCGATCAGGATTCCTAAACTGATGCCGAGAACTGTTGCTAAAGTAAAGCCGATCGCCACCCGCTGCAAGCTAGCCAAAATTTGCCAGAACAAGCCTTTGTCTGTACCGCCGTTGTCGAAGAAAGGATTGATAATTAGATTCCAGCTTTCTTGGACTGTTTTGATTGGTCCCGGCAAGCTGGACTCTGGACTGTTGCAGAGGATTTGCCAGATTATGAGCAGAACTGCAATTGCTACCAGCGGGCGGATGATTTTCCGGCGGTTTTTCTGAACCTGATCCAGAACGAAATTTACTGGATTTTTGCTTTTAGTAACAGCGAGGTTTGTTGCCATTTTTCTTTTTCCAAGATTGTGAATAATCGATTATTTGTAGATACTTTGAAGTGTTCACCGTGTCTGGGGTGGGTTGAGTTAGGAAACCCAACTCCACTCAATTTAAAAATCGGTCAACTATCAAAAGTGAACAGTCTACTGTCAACTGTGCACTAATTATGCTTTTTTGATTGCCAAACTCTTCAGATATTCTTCTGGTTTTTCGGCGTCAAACTTCACGCCGTCAAAGAAGGTTTCTACACCGCGAGAACTGCTAGTAGGAATTTGGGCTGCGGGGACGCCAAGTGTTGTCGCTGCTGCTTTCCAAATATCTTCGCGGTTAACTTTATCAACCGTTGCTTTGATATCGGTAGTTGCCGGGATATAACCCCAGCGAATATTTTCAGCTAAGAACCAAGCATCGTGACTCTTGTAGGGATAAGAAGCATTATCTGCCCAAAATTTCATTGCCACAGGGCTGGCGGCTTCAACGCGACCGGTACCGTAGTCAATTTGACCCTTAGAGCGACTGATAATATCTGCGAAGGGAACTTTTAACCACCTATCTTGAGAAATGATTTGGCACATTTCATCGTGATTTTCTGGCTTGTCGCACCACTGCTGGGCTTCCAGTACGGCCATGGTAAGTGCTTTTGCAGCTTTGGGATTTTTGTCAACCCAATCTCCTCTTAAACCTAAAGCTTTTTCAGGATGATCTTTCCACATTTCTCCAGTTATTAAGGCGGTGTATCCTACCTTTTGAGTAACTAGCTGAGCATTCCAAGGTTCGCCTACGCAAAAGGCTTCCATGCTGCCAGATTTCATGTTCGCTACCATTTGGGGCGGCGGTATGGGAATCACGGAAACATCTGTATCTGGATTAATACCGCCTGCTGCTAGCCAGTAGCGTATCCACAAATCGTGGGTGCCGCCGGGAAACGTCATAGCAATAGGAACGTTTTGATTACCAAAAGCTGCTTTCAGCGGTGCGCTGTCTGTACCTACTTTTAAATCTAGGTATTTTTTGCTCAAGGAAATTGCCTGACCGTTAGTATTTAACCGGGCGAGAATGTACATCGGCACTGGCTGATTGCCTTTGGTAATAGTGCCTAATGACATTTGGTAAGGCATGGGGGATAAAATGTGGGCCCCGTCAATGCCGCCTTTTTCGGAACCGAGTTCTAAGTTGTCGCGAGTAACTGGCCAAGATGCTTGTTTGGTAACTTGTACGTCTTTCATGCCGTACTTGGCAAATAACCCTTTTTCTTGGGCGATGATTAAGGGTGCTGCGTCGGTGAGGGCGATGAATCCGAGTTTGGCTGCGGTAACTTCTGGGGCGTCGGCGGGATTGATGTTGACTGCTGGGGCGGCGGTGGGCGAAGCGCCGCCGGGAGTTGCGTTAGATGTGGTGGGACTGGAACTGCAACCGTGGGCTAGGAGGGTGCCGGCTGCTGTTGCTCCAGCGGTGATGATGAATTTTCTTCTAGAAAGGTTGCTCATTTGTCTTGAATTGTTGTTGTACTTGGAGATGGTGGAAATGTGAGATGTCAGATTGATTCGCGACCTTCGCATCGCATCTGACATTATTTAGATTAGGCGTCGATCGACACTTTGCCGATCGCCCGCGCGCTGCAAGTTAAAATGAACCCTGGTTCTAAGTCAGCAGCCGCGTCTGGTTTGCTGTCGTAGACTGTTTGGCCTTCTAGGAGTTTTTGCTTGCAAGTGCCACAGCTTCCTGACCGGCAATTGCTGTCAAGTTCGACCCCGGCCCGTTCGGCAACATCGAGAATGTACTCATCTTCGCTGCAACCAACTTCTTTGCCCGATCGAGCGAAAATGACAGTAGATGTCTGAGGTTGGGCTGCCGAGACTGCTGTTTCGCCCTCCTCAACCGTCAATTGCAGTTGCCGGTTCAGCACAGCTACATCCCCTGTAATCTCTTTAGGAACTGCCCCAAACTGCTCGACTAACAGTTGATGCAGCAGCGGTTTGAGGTCTTCGCAAGGGATGCCTTTTTGGACGCAAGCACCCAAATGAGCGTCTTTGCCAACTGTGCCTCCCATGTAAATGTCTACACCTTCGAGGGTTTTGCCGTTCTTGCGAACTTTTGTTCCCATCAAACCAATGTCTGCTACCTGGGGTTGACCGCAGGAATTGGGGCAACCCGTCCAGTGAATTCTGACCGGTTTGGGTACTGAAAGTTCAGCTTCGAGTTCCTCAATCATTGCCACGGATCGGCTTTTGGTTTCGATGAGGGCGAAGTTGCAAAACTTGGCGCCGGTGCAGGAAACCAAGGCTCGTGTCAGCGGTGCGGGCTCGATGGAAAAACGCTGCAACAGGGGTTCTTTGACCAGCGATTCTATCCGCGAGTCGGGAACGTTGGGAATAATCACGTTTTCTTCCACAGTGAGCCTGAGTTCGCCGCTACCGTAAACCTCGGCAATTCTGGCCAAATCGAACAAATCCGATGCCTGCAGCCGTCCGACGGGAACGTGGAGCCCTACATAGTTGAGCCCTGATTGTTTTTGGGCGTAGATGCCGATGTGGTCGCGTTTGTCCCAGGTGATTTCATCTTTGGGCGCGGCGGCGGGCAAAGTGCGCCCTAATTCTTGTTCGACTTCGGCTCGGAATTTTTCGATTCCGAGTTCGTCAATCAGCCACATCAGCCGCGATTTTTGGCGGTTTGCTCTTGGGCCTCGATCGCGAAACACAGTTAAAATTGCTTTGCACAAATCTACAACGTCGCTGGGACTTGCCCATGCGTTGAGAGGAATTGCAGCGTCGCAGCGTTTGGCGGAGAAGAAACCGCCGACTAATACGTTAAAGCCGATGTTGCCGTCTTTGTAAGCGGGTACGAAGGCGATGTCGTTGATTTCTGCGTGGACTGAGTTGTCGCGGCAGCCTGCGATCGCAATATTAAACTTTCTCGGCAAATTTGAAAACGCGGGGTTGCCTTCGCCGTTGTTCGTAATCATGTCTTGGACTTGGTTCGCCAGTTCCCGCGTATCTATCAGTTCGTCGGCGTCCAGCCCCGCGACTGGGGAACCCGTGATGTTACGCACGTTGTCCATGCCAGACTGGATGCTGGTCATGCCCGCTTCTTTGAGGCGGCGGAAGATGTCGGGTACGTCTTCGATGCGAATTCCGCGCAATTGCAGGTTTTGTCTGGTGGTGATGTCGGCGCTACCGTCGTCGCCGTAGCGTTGGACGATTTCTGCTAGGGTTCTGGTTTGATTGCTAGTTATGATGCCGTTGGGCAAGCGCAGCCGCATCATGAATTTGCCCGGAGTTACTGGCCGAAAGAAGATGCCGAGCCATTTGAGGCGGTGCTCGCGATCGATTTCGTCCATTGCTTCCCAGCCGATTGCGGCGAAGTGGTCGAGTTCGCCTTTTAATGCTAAGCCATCTTTTTCGGCTTTGAGTTTTTCAAACTTGTTCAGGCTCGCTTGGGCTTTGGGTTCTACTGTTTGGGTCATCGGTTTACCCTCGCTGCTGGCTTGTGTGGGGAGGTATTGACTTGGAGCATAAAGTGTGTGTTTCCTGCTAACCTTAGTGACTGTATGGATTTAAAACTGTATATTTAGTTACTAGATGGAATTTCTTTTAAGCATGGTTGGTCTTCTGTAAACTTGAGCTTGACTGGGCGCTAGCTCGAACGTCGCCAAACTATTTATGGTTATAGTTGCTACCGATGATTCGGTCGATCGCTCTGTTTCGATGCACCTTTGTTATGAGCTAATGTAAAGCCCACGATTGTAAATATTCGTATCTATTTTTACAAAATATTGAGTTTTATGAATATTTCGCATAATGCCCATGCGTTTTATACATGGGAAATGGGTAAAGAGACCCCCAAAACCGAAAAATCTCTCTAAATCTTTAGATTTAGGAGGGAAAGGGGGAAATTGGAATATCTAAAATTAATTTTGTGATTGCGATCGCAGACTTAAAACGAGATCGTCACAACATTAGAGCGGTCGCTGTCACACAGTTTGCCTCAAAACATCACATTGTGTGCTATGCCAGCGTCACTATTAATTTTCCCAGAACGAGAGATGATATAAGCATCGAATTTAAGGAACGTCTCATGCTTTTAGTTCAACTTATCCCCGGCGCTATTTCCGAAATGCTTGCCTCTGTTACGGAGACGGGTTGTTTGACTTTAGCCGATCGCTACGGCTTGATGGCCGCTGTTTTGGACGACTCTCTCGACGATGAATACAGACATTCGATCAACCGCCTGCTGCGTTCTGTGATCAAGGGAAGAGTCAAGATAGTCAACGAACTGTCGGCGATATATTAACAGGATTTAAAAATTTGATTGATTCATGCAGCGCCTAAGAGTGCAGAAACCACCGAGGGAGTTAGAAGGAACCCACGATGCCTGCAGCGGATGTAGGGCCGGAAGTTGATTGGGTGTTCTAAAAACGTGCGATCGTTCTTGCCGTATGATTTTTTTTGACTATCCAATTCTCGCTTTGGGTGGCACTTACAGAAAAAGTGCTGATTCATGAGAGCCTGTTGGGTTGAACGCTGATGGTAAAATTAGTAAAATTGCTGTGCGCGATCGGCATTTGAAGAGTTTGAGGAATGAAGTCATCCCAACCAAGGTAATTATAATTATTAGACATCTCCAGCAAAGCCTGTCTTGAACAGGCAGGATGCCTGTTCCACAATAATTATTGGAGAGGTATATTGAACAGGGCTGGCGATGAAAGACAATTTATGAAAATTATTAATCAAACAATCGAATTATTAATAGAATCCGGTCTCGGCATCTACAACATCACGCCCCATATAGCAATCCTTGCAGGAGTCATAAATTTTTTACCCCACCCCAGCCCTCCCCGAACCCAAGGGGAGGGAGTAAGAAATTCACAAATGATTTAGGATGGCTATAGCCCGCCCTCAACATACAATTTAAATGCACAACAGCTTACCAAACAAGCTGCCGTTTGCGTTAGCTGTATTGAAAATTTGACCGGAAAAATTGAAGAATAAATCGCCGTAGTTGATGTTGCCTCTTTGAGCTAGTGAGTCGGCATATCCGGCTAAACTTAGATTAGAATTGATGGCGATGAAAGCTGTATCTGATGTTTCTTTGATGGCGATGCCGTAAAATTCAAATTCCCCGCCGCCGATTTGAGCCCCTGTCACGCCGTCGTTCAAGGAATCGATCGCGTAATTCCAGCCGTTAGATAGCGTTGCTGCTGTAGCTTTTTGTTGCTGTATTGCGAAAAGGAGACAGAAACTAGCCACTGAGTAAGTCTAGTGGAGGCTGTTTTTAGCAATGGATTTCATAAAACCCTCCCTGGGAATCATTGTTAAATTGTCAAGTCTGCTCGCTCGACTGTTTTTAATTTTTAGTAAATCATACAGCAGATTCGGTGGTTGATGAAGTACAGTAGCCGCTATATTTATGTTGTGTGATTTTAATATGTAGGGTGCGGATCTGCAACCTTTTAAATAGAACTTGCAGATTGACGGGTGGCGACGCACCGATGCTTACTACAGGATTGTGTGTACTGGGAGCATCTCATATTTGTAAAAACACTTCTTCTGGCTCCTTCCTTCTTCCTCTTCCCTCTTCCCTCCTGCCTCAAAACTCCAATTTTTAGCGTGGCTGCTTTCATTGAGATGCTCCCCAGCAAGAGGGCCTCAAAACTCCAATTTTTAGCGTGGCTGCTTTCATTGAGATGCTCCCTGATGCGTAGGCCAGAAACCGGGTTTTTGTTGAGAAGACGCATGACAGTGTAGAAACCCCAAAAAACTCGGTTTCTTTGATTGTGACGCGCGGGCTAATCCCCAACCAGCGAAAAATCCTGTCACAATAAAATCAAGACTACCGAGAGACCAAGTGGGTATCGAACTCAAGCTACCGTCAGGACACTAAATCATTTAAAATTAAAGTTGGGGCGATGATCACCCCAATCATTCCCAAAACCTAGGTGTTGCCATGCGTAAAATTGTACTATTCATTGCATCTAGTCTGGACGGTTATATCGCCCGATCGAATGGCGATATTGATTGGCTGTTTACAGACCAAAATTACGGTTATAGTAAATTTTTAGATAGCATCGATACGGTTCTCATGGGTCGGAAAACTTACGAACAAGTTCTAACTTTTGGCGAGTACCCGTACCAGGAAAAAAAGAGTTATGTTTTTACGAATAATCTAGATTTTCAAGCTACTTCGGATGTCGAAGTGGTAACAAATTTAGAGAGTTTTGTCAATGATTTGCGCTTGCTTGAGGGAAAAAATATTTGGTTGGTGGGAGGTTCTCTGCTGATTCGCGATTTCCTGAATCAAAATTTTGTTGACGAGCTAATTCTCTCGGTGCACCCGATTATTTTGGGCGAGGGAATTCCTTTATTTGTTAATCCGATAAATACTACAGCTTTGCAGTTAACTGGATGTCAGACATACAGTTCTGGCATGGTTCAGCTATCTTATGATGTCGCGACTTGAGGGCGCGCCCAATTGCTAAGTCGCTTGCAAAAATACTGTCAGTTGGTTATCAAAAAAGGTAAGATAGGAATAAGTAAGTTAGTTATCGATATATTATGTCTGCCAAAGATGTTTTTCATGAAGTTGTCAAAACAGCTTTGCAAAAAGAAGGCTGGCATATTACCCACGATCCGTTTCCGATTAGTGTGGGCGGTGTAGATATGTCGATCGATCTGGGAGCAGAAAGGCTGATTGCGGCAGAAAGGCAAGGCGAAAAAATTGCCGTTGAGGTCAAAAGTTTTTTGGCAAAATCGTCGGCAATCTCGGAATTTCACAGAGCATTGGGGCAGTTCATTAATTACCGAGCAGCACTCAAAGAAAAAGCACCCGATCGCATTTTGTACTTGGCTGTGCCGTTAATAACTTATGAAGAATTCTTTCAACTAGATTTCCCGAAAGCAAGGATCGAGGAAAATCAGGTAAAAATGATTGTTTATGATACAGCAGTTGAGGTTATTGTAGAATGGAAAAATTAATCAAATATCGGCAAATTGTGCAGCAAATGTTACTGGAGTACGGCCAGCACAAACCTGCTCACGGAGACATTGAAGTCGAGACAATTATTGATACAGAACGAGATCATTACCAAATCTTTTATGTGGGCTGGGACAAGCAGACTAGGGTGCATCATTGTAGCATTCACATTGATATCAAGGGCGGAAAAATTTGGCTTCAATGGAATGCGACTGAAGATGATATTGCTGAAAATTTAGTAATAGCCGGAGTTCCAAAAGAGGATATTGTTTGGGGATTTCAGCCGCCCTTTATGCGGAAGTATACGGGTTATGCAGTGGAATAGATCGCAGATGATGAAATGTGTTTGCTACTTTTTGTTATTAATATCTTTTTTCGGGGCCGCCCTTCCTGCTGACGCCTCTGTTTGCCGCAATTATCAAGGAAGCGAGATTTGCATTGTCGATATCAAACGCAGTGCAAAAAATTATTGGGAATACAGGGTAATTCTGAGTGTTGATGGAGTGAAACAGCCTCTGGAAGTCTACAATTGCCGCGATCGCACTACAGTTAAGAAAGATGGAACTGTTTTGACGTTTGGACAAAACAACCCTGGTGAAATCGTCTGCAGTTTTTTTAAGAAATAGCATATTTGTGACGGGCTAGAAGCCCATCCCACTCATTGTTTGATTGATTTAACTGCTTCCAAGGCTCTGCCTTGGAACCCATATAAGCGAGGCTCTGCCTCGGCTGGGAAGATGGAGGCAGAGCCTCCGGATCTGCGTTACCAGGCAGGAGCCTGGTAACGAGTAGTAATCAACTTTTCATGTTTGTTGTGGGAAGGGCGTCCCGCCCGTCCTTTCTGGGCGGGCGGGACGCCCTTCCCACAAGAAAAAAGGGAAATTATTTAATTCTCATTCCGCAGTACACATTTTAGTTAGAATTTGCCGTCTACTGCTGAAACGCAACGTTCGCAAATTAGCGGATGTTCGATCGACTCTCCGACGTGAGTCGAGTAATTCCAGCAACGATCGCACTTTTGGCCGTCTGCTTTGACTACACCAATCGCCAACTCTGGAGACTGATAACTGTACGGCAATTCCTGCAGGATGGCATTCGATTCTACCAGTTCCACTTCCGAAGTAATGAACAAATAGCGCAATTCATCTACACCCTTGCCGGTCATTGTAGAATGGTGCCCTGCAGCTAGGTCAGCAGGAATTTCTGGTTTGGGTTCGATCGCAACTAATTCTGGTTGCGGGATTTGGGGTGTTTCTACAAACACTTTTTCGGCTGGGGCTGTTTGGGCGATCGCCCCTGTTTCTACAAGCACAAGCGCTGTATCTAATGCCGGTGCGAGGACGATCGCCTGTGTTTCTGCAAGTACAAGCGCCGTACTCCGGCCCACCACATCTGCTGTCAGGAAATCAATTTGTTGTGCAATTTCTTGACGGTTGGCGGCAAACAGCAAGTGACGGAAAGCAAACCAGATTGTAAATAAGATGCCGATGACTTCAAAGAAGCCTCCCAAAAGCGGTATCTGATTCATCGTATCCAAAATCGCCAGCGTTACTCTGCCCGTTACTAACACAGAGGCTAACAGCCCAAGTGTTACCAGCGCTTGTTGGTATTCTGTAAAAAAGTTGCCCGCGTATTCAGGCAAATTAGCTACAAACTCGGCGGCTCGATCTAAGACTTGCCCAGAATCTGAAGCCGACAGTTCAGGGACAGAATACTCTACTATCTGAGAAGGTCGATCGCTCTTTTGTGCGATCGTTTTCGGCTCAACATAAATTTTGTTTTCTGTCAAGACTTTAGCAACTTTTGCCGCTTGTTCTTCCTGTTTATCTTGTGCTGCTTTTGCTTTCTCCTGGGCCGCTAACTCGATGACTGAATTTTGCGATCGCACATAATCCACCAATTCTTCACTGCTGGGATTCAAAGCTTGCAATTGCTCTCTTTTCTCAACATCGGGAACGTACAATAAAACCTTAGCTTCCAAAGAAGAACCGATCGCCTTTTCAATCCGCGCTTTTTCCAAAACCTTGTTAACTTCGCCCCGCACTTGTCGCAAATACTGCCAGCGAGTAGCCAATTCTGGATTGTGCCATGAAGCATCAATTTGCACCCAGCCGGCTTCAAACACGGACTTGTAAGGAGTCGGATAGGGAAGGTACTGCCAAATATCCTCAGCCATGTGACACAAAACAGGTGCGATCGCCCTTGCCAAATTCTCCACAGCGATCGCAATCACCGTCTGACAACTGCGGCGGCGAAGGGTATCTGTCGCGCTGATGTAAAGTCTATCTTTGGCAATATCCAAGTAAAAATTCGACAAATCCACCGTACAGAAATTCTGCACAGTTTGGAAGAATCGCGAAAATTGGAAGCTTTCAAAAGCATCTTGGACTTCCGCAAAAACTTCGCCCATTCTGTGCAGCATATAGCGGTCTAGTTCCGGCAATTCCTCGTAAGCAACGGCATCTTTTGCCGGATCGAAGTCGTGCAAATTCCCCAGCAAAAACTTAGCTGTATTGCGAATTTTGCGGTAAACATCCGATTGCTGTTTGAGAATGTTTTTGCCCAAAGGCACATCTGCCGAGTAGTCTACCGAAGACACCCACAACCGCAAAACATCGGCTCCATATTCCTTAATTACTGACGCTGGATCGACGACATTGCCTTCAGATTTGCTCATTTTCCGGCCTTTTTCATCGAGCACAAAACCGTGAGTCAAAACTGTTTTGTAAGGAGCAATGCCGTTAGTTGCTACACTGGTAAGCAAGCTGGATTGAAACCAGCCGCGGTGTTGGTCTGAACCTTCCAAATAGATATCAGCCGGATAGTTTAATTCCGATCGACCTTTGGCAACTGCGGCCCAGGAAGAACCCGAGTCAAACCACACATCCATCGTGTCTGTACCTTTGCGGTAAGTGCGGCCGTTATTGCGGTAAGATTCCGGCAGCAATTCATCGATCGACAATTCCCACCAAGCATCGGAACCCTTCTCAGCAAAAAGGGCTTGCACATGGGCGATCGTTTCTTCATTTAACAGCGGTTCGTTGGTTTCTTCATCGTAAAATACGGGAATCGGAACGCCCCAAGTCCGCTGGCGAGAAATACACCAATCCGATCGATCGCCCACCATTGCAGTAATCCGATTTTCCCCTTGGGCGGGAATCCAATTCACACCGGCGATCGCTTTTAAGGCTTCATCTCGGAACCCTTCAACCGAGGCAAACCACTGTTCCGTCGCCCGAAAAATAGTCGGCTTTTTCGTGCGCCAATCGTAAGGATAAGAGTGAGCGTAACTTTCCTCTTTAATCAAACAATTTGCTTCGGCAAGGGCATCAATCACTGCGGCATTGCCATTTCCGAGGACATTTAAACCTGCAAACTGTCCGGCTTCTGCGGTGAAATTTCCGTTCTCATCTACGGGCGTTAAAACTGGTAAACCGCAGCGTTTTCCGACGATAAAGTCTTCTTGTCCGTGCCCCGGTGCGGTGTGAACTAATCCCGTCCCAGAATCAGCGGTAATGTAGTCACCGCCGGCAACAATCGGACTTTCGCGATCGAACAGCGGGTGTTTGTAGATGCAACCTTCTAATTCTTTGCCTTTGAAGGTGGCAAGTATTTTTAATTCAGTGTTAAAAGTTGCCGACAGCCGATCGACCGCATCGACAGCTACTAACATAAATTGTTGTGCGATGTGGGAATTTGCCGGCGGTTCCACCACCGCATAAGTCAGTTCTGGATTAACTGCGATCGCCAAGTTTGCCGGAATTGTCCAGGGGGTAGTCGTCCAAATCGCCGCCCAGAGGCTTGGCATATAGCGCTTGAGCTTCGACTGCAAAGATTTTGACAATTTTCTCACATGGAAGCCGACGTAGATGCTGCGCGACGTGTGACCTTCTGGATATTCCAATTCCGCTTCGGCGAGGGCTGTTTTCGAGCTCGGACTCCAGTGAACCGGTTTAAAGCCGCGGTAGATGTAGCCTTTGAGCACCATTTGACCGAAAACGCCGATTTGAGCGGCTTCGTATTCGGGTTTTAGGGTTAAATACGGGTGTTCCCAGTCGCCCCAAACGCCGTAGCGCTGGAAGGATTCGCGCTGCTGTTCCATTGTTTGCTGCGCGAAGGTGGCGGCTTTGCGGCGGAGTTCGATCGGCGTAAGATTTAGCCGATCGTCCGATTTCATGTTTTGCAATACTTTAAGTTCGATCGGCAATCCATGACAATCCCAACCGGGCACGTAGCGGACTTTTTTGCCGCGCAACATTTGGTAGCGGTTGATAAAGTCTTTGAGGATTTTGTTGAGGGCGTGGCCGATGTGGAGTTGTCCGTTGGCGTAGGGTGGCCCGTCGTGGAGGATGAACAAATCGCCTGGGTTATTTTCCGAAAGGCGATCGTAGATTTCTTGATCGGCCCAAAATTGTTGCAATTCTGGTTCGCGCTTGGTGGCGTTGGCGCGCATATCAAACTTGGTTTTGGGCAGGTTTACCGTGTCTTTGTAAGATTTAGCTTCCATTTTTGAGAAACGTTTTATGTAGTTAGTTGTTAGTAGTTAGCGGTTATTTGAAAGATGATATCAAGTCCGGTTAAATAATCATAATTAAGTTGGTAGTGACAACTTTAGTCATCTCTCGTCATTGAAGAGCTGACAACCAGATATTTTAGTATAAGCGATCGACCGCACATTAGATCGAACCAAATCCGTAGAGCTCTCTCTCTTCTCCTCCTCTGCGCCCTCTGCGCCCTCTGCGGTTAAAAAATCCTTCATAAATCAAGGTTGCGCTACTCAGTCAGCCAACTGAACATTTCACCGACGGTGAGATTGAAGGATTCGGCAAAGGTTGGAACGGGGATGCGATCGCCCCGTTCTTCAAAAACTGCTAAAGTGCGATCGGCAAAATAGACAAATACCAGTTCTTCTTCCGGGTCAATCAACCAGCCCATCTGGGTTCCGTGGCCGAGACTGTGGAGAATGTTGCGGACGACTTTAGTTTGACTTTGGTCGGGGGAAAGAATTTCGATTGTCCAGTCGGGGGCGAGGGCGAAAGTGTTGGCTACTTCGCCGTTTTCATCGCGGGGAATGCGTTCCCAGGTAAAGACTGCAAGATTCGGTACTGTCGATCGACCACCAAAGGTACAGCGCAATTCTGAATAGGCGCGGGCGATGCGTTGGGGTTTGAGTACCCGGTTAATGTCAGCACCCAAATCGCTTTGAATTGTGCTGTGTTTTCCTTGGGGCATAGGTTTCTGGATAATCTGACCATCGATGAATTCGCTGGCGGGTTTGGTTTCCGACAGTTGGAGAAATTCATCGAGACTCAAAGGTTTAGAAGCGGTTTGAACCATTATTTTAAGTTGATTTAAGTTTAATTTGTATTAGTTAAGCGATCGGGCATTTAATTTATCAAGAAAATGGGTCTAAAACCCTGTCCTTCGCTTGACGGCTTTAAGGGGTCTAACTCGTTTGACGGCGAGTCCGACAGGGATTGAAATCCCTGTCTCATAGCGCAAGTCCTCTGCAAGAGGACTGAGGAGGTTGATTAACGTGAAATGCGAAACTCAACATCGAGTTAAATTGAGACTTGCAGTCGGTTTTATGCGAAACTCAACATCAAATTGAATTGACACTTGCAGTCCGACAGGGATTGAAATCCCTGTCTCATAGCGCAAGTCCTCTGCAAGAGGACTGAGGAGGTTGATTAACGTGCAATGCGAAACTCAACATCAAGTTAAATTGAGACTTGCAGTCGCTTTTATGCGAAACTCAACATCGAATTGAATTTAGACTTGCAGTCGGTTTTAACCGACTTTCGCTATGAGACAGGGAATTCATTCCCTGTCGGACTGTCGGACTGTCGGACTGTCGGACTGTCGGACTGTCGGACTGTCGGACTGTCGGACTGTCGGACTGTCGGATTGTCGGACTGTCGGACTGTCGGATTGTCGGACTGTCGGATTGTCGGATTGTCGGACTGTCGGACTGTCGGACTGTCGGATTGTCGGATTGTCGGACTGTCGGATTGTCGGACTGTCGGATTCTCTGTCGGACTGGGACAAGCAATAAACGCTTAAAGAAATACTCCCAACCCGCGGCTAACGGCATTTCCTATACGATCGCACAATGACGCGGCCGGCACTCCCTGTCCTTCCTGTTCCCATTTTTCCACGAGTTGGCGGCCCAGGGGCGTGAGGCGAAAACTGTCGGTAATGCCTTGTCCGTCTACTTCCCGCCGCAGTACGCCGACTTGGATAAGCCACAGTAGCGAGTTTTCGGCTACGAGTTCGGATACGGGCGATCGGGTGTAGCCGCTTTCGACACCGGAATTTGAGGCGATCGCAGTTAGGAAAACACTGTTATCGCGGATGGTCTGGAAGAAGTGTAATTGAAAAGGGCTGCACCGGACCGCGCGATCGGCTCTTTTGACAGTGCGATCGGGATAACTAATAGATTTAAATGCTTCGGATGGAATAAAAGTCATTCAAAAAACCTCTGAACAGGTACTATATTTTTAATTGTTACAGATATCCGAGCGGGCTGATTCACCCTATCGATCCTAATTTTACACTTATTATGACCGATACACTAAATAACATCAACAAATTTGTTGAATACGTTCGTACTTTGAAGGGAGACGAAAAAGGCGAAGCTCAAGTATTTTGCGATCGCCTGTTTCAAGCCTTCGGTCATCTAGGCTACAAGGAAGCGGGAGCCGAACTAGAATTTCGAGTAAAGGCGAAAGGCAAAACTACGAAATTTGCCGATTTGCTGTGGCGGCCCAGGTTGTTGCTGGAGATGAAAAAACGGGGCGAAAGACTGGAAAAACACTATCAACAAGCCTTTGAATACTGGCTTGAGCTAGTGCCGCAGCGTCCTAAATATGTGGTTCTTTGCAACTTTGATGAGTTTTGGATTTATGACTTCGATTTACAACTGCGGGAACCTGTAGACCGCATAAATGTCGAAGAGATACCCGATCGCTTCACAGCCTTAAACTTTCTTTTCCCCGAAAATCGCCAGCCTTTATTCAATAACAATAAAATTGATGTAACGCGAACTGCCGCTGACAAAGTTGCTCTACTTTTTAATCGCTTGGTAGAGCGCGGCGAAAAAGTAGAAACGGCTCAAAGGTTTATCCTTCAGTGTGTAGTAGCATTGTTTGCTGAAGATATCGATTTGTTGCCGCGCGGTTTATTCACGGAATTTTTAGATATTTGCAAGACCAATCGAGAGAGTTCTTATGATTTAATTGGGGGATTGTTTCGGCAAATGGGAAGCGATCGCCCCGCACCTAAAGACAGCCGCTATCGGGATGTATCCTATTTTAATGGCGGTATCTTCTCAGTTGTTGAACCCATCGCCCTGACTCGCAGCGAAATCGATCTGCTATTAGAGGCAGCAAAGGAACGGTGGTCAAAGGTAGAACCTGCGATTTTTGGCGCGTTGTTTGAGTCCAGTATGGGCAAAGAGGAACGTCATGCCTTGGGAGCGCACTATACCAGCGAGGCAGACATTCAAAAAGTGGTTTTGCCTACGATTATCCGCCCGTTGCGAGAACGGATTGAAGCTGCGAAGACGCTCAAAGATTTGTTGGCACTGCGGCAAGAATTACTTGATTTCAAAGTTCTCGATCCAGCTTGCGGCAGCGGTAATTTTCTCTATGTTGCTTATCGGGAACTGAAGCGACTAGAGGCACAACTGCTAACTAAAATTCATGAAAATTTCTCTCGTGCTGCTAATGCGATAGGTACGATGTCGCTGGTGAAGACAAGCCAGTTTTACGGCATTGACATCAAACCCTTTGCCGTGGAATTGGCAAAAGTGACGCTGATGCTTGCCAAAAAGTTAGCCTTAGATGAAGAAAACCAGTTGCTCAATACGGTACAGTTGAACCTGGCATTGGAACTAGAGCAAGCATTGCCACTCGATAATCTCGATCGCAATATCCGCTGTGATGATGCTCTGTTTTGCGAGTGGGAACAAGTTAATGTAATTATTGGCAATCCTCCCTTTTTGGGTGGTAAGCAGATGCGCTTGGTTTTGGGTGATGAATATATCGATCGCATCTTTGCTAAATTTCCTGAAGTAAAAGATTCTGTGGATTTTTGCACCTATTGGTTCCGTCTTGCCCATCAACATTTAGGAGAAAATTGCCGCGCTGGTTTAGTCGCCACCAATTCCATTTCTCAGGGTAAAAGTCGTAAAGCTGCCCTAGATTACATTGCCCAAAATGGCGGCTGCATTTACGATGCCATCTCCACACAACCTTGGTCTGGTGAAGCTAAAGTACATATTAGCATTATCAACTGGCTCAAAACCTCTGATGCTCAAGAATTAACCTACCGTATCGATCACACAATTGTCTCAAACATTAACTCTTCTCTAAAAGCTGAAGTTGATGTTACCCAAGCAGTGCGACTGAAGACAAATTTGAATCGATGTTTTGCAGGTATAACTCCTGTAGGTACGGGCTTTATTGTGTCATTGGAGCAAGCAGAAGCATGGAATAAAGTCAATCCCAAAAATCGGGAAGTAATTCGTCCTTTTCTAGAAGGTAATGACCTCGTAGCCAACAACCCCTACAGAGGTCTAAAAAATTTGATTATCGACTTTAATGACATGAGCATTGAAGAGGCAAGTGAATATGTCCAGCCTTTTCAATGGGTTAAAATGAGAGTGAAACCAGAAAGAGATTTGAATCGTAGAAAGGTTTATCAAAAATACTGGTGGCAATTTGGAGAACGAAGACCCGCAATGCGTCAAGCCCTAAAATCGGTTTCTCAATACTTTGCAGTTACTCAGACATCGAAATGGGCAATTTTTCTTCCTTGTCCTATTGAATGGCTACCTAATGCTAGAACGCGAGTTGTTACCTGCGACGACTTTTATATTTTGGGAATACTCACATCTAGCACTCATCAGATTTGGATGCACGCACAAAAATCAACACTTAAAGCCGATATTTCTTACACTCACAACACCTGTTTTGAAACCTTTCCCTTTCCCCAAAATTGCCCAGAAAAAACCAAAACTGAAATTCGAGCAGCTATGCAGGTTCTCCATAACTATCGTACAGAGTATATGGAGCGCAAACAGTGTGGTATTACCCAATTATACAACGAGTTTTTTAATGAACCTGCCAGCCAACTCGCCAAACTCCACGCCCAATTAGACCAACTCGTTTGCAAAGCCTACGATATCAAAACAAACCAAGACCCCTTAAAGTTTCTATTAGAATTAAACTTTGAAGTTGCACAGCGAGAAACTGAGGGATTACCTGTTGTCGCTCCCTGTTTGCCACCTGTTGTATAAAATCCCAGTGAATTAATTACAGACGATTTTTTAATTTTTGTTGCAAGAGCGATGGGTTTTGAGCTTTCAATTGGCTGGCAAATTCTGCATCTGCTTCGATTGCAGAGCGAATTTCATCTCGACGATCGTGATAATAGGCTAAAGCTGCATAGATATCAGATAAAGTAATACTCGGATAGTGATACAAAATTTCGTCTGGTGACATTCCCATTTGTTCGTGCCAAACAACTATATCCTGAACTCGGATGCGATGTCCGGCGATACGGGGTTTTCTCCCACAGATTCCTGGGGTGATTTCGATATGTTCTTTAATGACGGCGATCGACATGGTAGGGAATTAATATAGGATGTGTCTTCTATTTTATGACAGGCTAGACGAGTTTGGCTGTAAAAGCCATTTTAGGCGATCGCTTTTCTGAGTCGCAAAGACGGCTACTCCCAATGTTGAAACAGCCAACCAGGGAGCATATTAATGCGGACTTAACTAATCATCCCCTCAATTTCTGGATCGGTAAACCCAAATTGCCTGAAAATCCGCAACACATAAGCTGGTGACATTTCCCCAGCACCCATATCAATCGGAACAATCCTTTTTCGGTCTTCAATTTCACGCATATACAAACGGTGATCCCCTTTCCCCTCTCGGTAAAACTGACATCCGTTTTCTTCTAAAATCTTAATTAATGCTTTAGGTTTTAAAGATGGAAGGTTTTTAGGCATAAACTTTTCTTAGTTCATAAGTGTCTGAGGCTTCGGCATCTTCTAAAGTTAGAAACTCGTGTAACTCATTAATAGAAAGAGGGCTGAGATAAACATCAGACTCGGATTCATAGACTTCGGAAAATGACTCAATAGCTTGTTTGAGTTTATCAATAGATTGTTCTGGAGTATTGCCTTGTCCCACCAAGCCATTTTCCAAACACAAAGAAACCCAATAATCAGCACTTTTTCTGATAATCACAGTGTAGAAATCAATCATATATTATTTGCTAAATTAATTTTCAGCGAGTCGGCAAATCAGGAAAACACACGGATAATCTAACACGCGATCGCCCGCAAGTCAACGCAGAAAATCGCCCAATCGAACTATTTCCAAGCGCAAATTTTCCTTGGGATGAACTCAATCCCGAACCTCGCATTCAAAACATTGACGGTAGTAGCACAAAATCAACTAAAATAGGTTGGTAAATCCCAAGAAAAACAAAACTATGACATTACCAGTTGGGTGCGCTGCCCCTCAGTTTACCGCCAAAGACACCAACGGCAACACCGTCTCCCTGTCCCAATTCGCAGGTAAAACCGTAATCTTGTATTTCTACCCCAAAGATGACACCCCCGGCTGCACCAGACAAGCCCAAAGCTTCAAAGCAGCCCATGAAGAATACAAGGGCAAAGATATAGTAGTTCTCGGTGTCAGCCGCGACAACGAGGAATCGCACCAAAAGTTCACAGAGAAATACGGTTTGCCTTTCCAGCTTTTAGCAGATGTTGATGGCACGATTACCAAAGCTTACGATGTCGAGAAAGGCGATTATGCCAAGCGCGTTACTTTCGTCATCGACGGTACCGGCAAAATCATTCAAGTTTATGAGGGCGAAACCATGAAAGTTGACACTCACGCTCAAGATATTCTCGTCACCATAGTTTAGTCGAAGTTTAGCCGAAGTTTAGCCGATCGCGCTAACCTTCCTGCACGCACCAAACGGCTAAAAACCCGGTTTCTTCCTAGATGCCTCGTTGCTATAAGCAATATTCTCCTAGGAACCGGGTTTTTTTCGTAAGTCCTGACCGAAAGCATCCAGGATACAAGCCCCCGGATTCATCTCGCGCAAGTCAATCCTTCAAATCTAAAATCTAAAATCTAAAATCTAAAATCGCGCAATCGATTGACCGAAAGCATCCAGGATACAAGCCCCCGCATTCATCTCGCGCAAGTCAAATCTAAAATCTAAAATCTAAAATCTAAAATCGCGCAATCGATTGACCGAAAGCATCCAGGATACAAGCCCCCGCATTCATCT
>NZ_JAUBVD010000073.1:0-28590 GCF_036705675.1 Microcoleus sp. AT8-A3 | reverse complement strand
CGTCATGAGTGGACGGGCGGGACGCCCATCCCACTTTCAAGAGTGGAAGTTATTTAATTCTCATTCCTTAGCAATTACCCCTTCCCAAATTTATTTAAGATAGCGAACCAAATACATATCCAACTCCCCTTTATTTTTAGCATAAATTTTGCCTCGGTATTCGCATTCAAAAAAATCTCTAACTAATTCAAACGTGTCGTGAGAGATATTGATATTTCCAGGGACACCGGAAGATTCCATCCGAGATGCAGTATTAACTGTATCTCCCCAGACATCATAGGAAAACTTTTTATTGCCAATTACCCCAGCCAGTATTGGGCCTGAATGAATGCCAATGCGGATATCCCAATAAGCAATGTTTTGTTGAGATTTCTGTATTTTTCGCAAATCCATGAACTGTCGAATTTCTAGGGCAGCAAGTACAGCGTCAAAAGCGTGTGTTGGGCGAGGCGTAGGGATTCCGGCCGCGCACATATAGCTGTCACCAATAGTCTTCAGTTTTTCCATAGAGTATTTATCCATCACGCGATCGAAATAAGAAAAACAATAGTCTAGTTCGTCAACTAATTCTCGCGGCGTCATTTTTTCAGATAACTGAGTAAAGCCTTTAAAGTCAGTAAATAAAACCGATACGTTATCATAATAAAGTGGTTCCACTTTGCCGTTATTTTTGAGTTCCTCAGCAATCTCAACCGGGAGCACATTCAACAGTAGCCGATCGGATTTGTGCTTTTCGGCATCGAGTTCGGAATACAGCCTATTTATTTCTTTAAAACGTTCAGCATTGCGGATGGCTGAGGATAGTTGCAAAGCCAAAAGATAGCCAATTCGCAAGTCTTCTTGAGTGTAAGCTCGCGGCTTGGTTGTGGCAAAATTAATGGTTCCTAAAACCTTACCTTCGCTTTCCAAAGGAAGGATTATTTGCGAAGCGTAGGGGGATAAAATAGCAGTAGCACCCGCTTCTTGAATTAATTGAGGTTGACGTGTGTTGAAGGCCTTGTGAATAGGGCCGCCCTCTGGGAGGGCTGCAATATCTACAGGAATATGCGGGCCAAATAAAGTCATGCAAGCATTAGTGCTGTGCAGGCAAACGCTACAGTGTTCAAAGTCGAGCAACCATTTGGCTTGCTTGCCTACTACCCGCAAAATCTGGCCCAGATCGAGGGTGCGGTTAATGGCTGTGGCAACTTCGTTAACGGCGGAAATGCGGATGGAAAGGGCTTGAGCTTCTGCTAACAAACGGCGGGCTGTCAACAGAAGTTCTTCTCGATCTTGATCTTCTAGCCGATCGCCCATAATAGGGGTATACAATGTAGATTACAAAGCATCTATTTCCAGGGCTATTGCATCCGTATATCGGTTGACAAAGCTAAACAAGTCTGCTGTCGCAATAATCTCAAATATTTCAGAATCATCTAGCCCTAAATCCCGCAGGTTTTGGTAATCAGTTTCTGTCACTTCCAGGGGTTTTGTAGCAGCGAGCAAGCCAAAGGTAATTACGGCTTTATCACGTTTTGGCAAAGGGCAATTGGCAAAGTCAGAAACTAGGGTTCGCAGTAGTTCTTCGCTCATCCCCAAGGCTGACAATCCGTGCAGGTGAACTTGGAGAGCGTACTCGCTATTATTTGATTGGGAAATAGCGACGCCGACCATTTCTTTAAGCGTGCGGGGTAAGTCTCCTTGCAGAATGGTTCCCCGGAATTTTTTCCAATTTGCTTCTAATATGTCAGGGTTGATTGCCATTGACTTGAACAGGTTGGGGACGATGCCAAACCCCAATTCTGTCAAGATTTCTTCGTACACTGCTTTGGCTTTAGGATCTGTAAGTTGCTCGTATTCTATAAGTGGAAAGTGTGTCATTTTTTTGTTGAATTTTACGGCAATTAACTGGGTGATAATTTACGTTTTTGTTATGTAATGCTACTCAAAGGTCGATCTTACGACAGATATTGGCTTGAGTCGGATTGATAATAAAATGCACCGCTGTCAAAAAACCGCGAATCATGAAAATGAGCTAGCAACAAATCGGATTTTTGAGGCTGGATTAAACCTGTAATTATAGCAGTAACAGGCTCCCATAAAATTCTGTTGCGATCGGGTTTTACGACTAATTTTAGATGTTTCCAATGGTTGTTGTCAAGGATCGGCAATTCATCGGGCGCGACGGCGTGAAATCTTACCACAACTCTTGAATTAGAGATGGCTGTTCGGTTCGCTAATTTTTAGGTAAAAAACACTGTTCGATCTCACATCTTGCACCATTGTCAAGAACAGGCTTTTCGGCCTGTTCCACAAAGAGTGAATTTTCTTGTGGAACAGGCCGAAAAGCCTGTTCCTAAAAAGCTTATTGAGAATGGTGCAACATCTCAGTTCGATCGAACTCCACAAATGGCCGCAATCTTATACTCCGGCGCGCACAGGGGAAGAAATAAAACGCTGTGCGATCGAGTTTATTGAATTAATCAGATGCTCGATCGACAACCCATGCCCCAGATCAGCTAGGCTAACGCCGGCGACTGGAGTTATCATGGGTAAACTGTAAACTTCTATCATTGTCGCTGCATTTGCTATGAACCCTGCCCTGACTCAATTTGGCGCTCAGATGTCCCACCTCACGGGAGTTCGGGCAATTATGAAAGATATTATTGAAACACTCCGAGCCGGCAGCGGGCAGGAGTTTATCAATTTGAGCGCCGGAAATCCGGTGATTTTGCCGGAAGTCGAGCAGTTGTGGCGCGACTGCACTGCGGAACTTTTGGCGAGCCCGGAATACGGCGAGGTGGTTTGTCGCTACGGTTCCAGTCAAGGTTATCAGCCCTTTATCAATGCGGTGTTGGCGGATTTTAATCAGCGTTACGGACTGAATTTGACCGATCGCAATATCCTAATTACTCCCGGAAGTCAATCGATTTACTTCTACGCAGCCAACGCTTTCGGCGGCTACACCGCACCCCCCCCATCCCCCCCTTACCAAGGGGGGGCTAGGGGGGGTAGCCTTAAAAATATCGTGCTACCGCTGAGCCCAGACTACACCGGTTACGGCGGCGTGAGCTTGATTCCCGAAGCGGTAGTCGCCTGCAAACCTACCCTCGATATTGATGCGGCCGCCCACAGGTTCAAGTACCGCCCGGATTTCAGCCAATTGTCGATCGACCAAACCACCGGTTGCGTCATTTTTTCCCGTCCCTGCAACCCCACCGGCAACGTTCTCAGCGACGACGAAGTGAAGAAAATTGCCGATTTAGCGGCCGCTTTTGACGCGCCGGTGTTCGTGGATTCCGCCTACGGCCCTCCGTTCCCGTCCTTGAATTTTACCGAAATGACGCCGATTTTTGGTGGCAATATCGTGCACTGTATGAGTTTGTCGAAAGCCGGATTGCCGGGTGAAAGAATCGGAATTGCGATCGGCGATGAAAAAATCATTCAAATATTAGAATGTTTTCAGACCAATATGTGCATTCATTCGCCGAGATACGGACAGGCGATCGCAACTCGTGCTATTGCTTCCGGCGCTCTTGCCGATATTTCCATCAACGTAATTCGCCCGTACTATCAAAGCAAATTTGCGATCGTAGAAAGCACTCTAGAACAAGCAATGCCGAAAGATTTACCGTGGTTTTTGCACCGAGGCGAAGGAGCAATTTTCGCATGGTTGTGGCTGAAAGATTTGCCAATGACTGATTGGGAACTGTATCAAGAGTTGAAGAAAGTCGGCGTAATTGTGGTGCCAGGAAGTTCTTTTTTCCCCGGTTTGCGGGAAGATTGGCAGCACAAACATGAGTGTATACGCATCAGTTTGACTGCAACAAATGATGAGATTGAAACTGCCATGAAACGCTTGGCTCAAATGGTAGAAAAGCTTTATCAGTCTTGATTTCTGATACCAAATCCGGCGAAATCCACCCCCTTTATGATGCGGCGGTTGAAACCGCTGTCGAGAGTCAAACAAAGTCCGAGTCCGATCGAGTGACCGCGATTAAAAGGGCGGGTTTTTGAGATTGTCAATTATTGACAGATATTTTTCGTGAACCCGCCTCTACCGTATTAGGGGTAATCGACCGGACATAATATCAAAAGCGATTTCAATCGCCGACTCTGATCGAGGAGTTTTTAACAATTAAACTACCCGATAAACAAAACTCAGAGTTGCCCAAACATTCACATCCAAAGCCAAATCATCCGTCGATAGCCCCACTTTCTGTACCCCCGGAATGCTAGCGGCGTGCAAATCTTCGAGTACCGCCCGCGCCACATTTAAAGGATTCAACAGCACTCGAATTGGCTGGGCATCCCTCGTTTGCTGGATCTCGGCTTCTATTGCAGCTAGAGTTCGATCGAAGGTAGTCTCACTAAATATAATCACGATTTCCGCAAGTCCGATCGGCGCAGATACCGGCCACCCGATCGTCCCAGCCGCCGGCACGGTCAAATTCTCCCCCGGAGCGATCGGCCGCGACATTCCCCCCACAGCGTCTTTGCCCTCAGCGCCCAGCACAGACAGCCGTCCCCCGCTGTCCGAGCCAAACACCGCAAAGTAAACCGGGCGATCGCTGTCGTTATACAATCTGCACTGAATTCGGCTGCTGTTGCTCACACTTAATATATGATCGCGGGCGGATTTCTCACTTTCTCCGCTCAGCGGTTCCAGCCGATAATCACCGCCGGCCCGCACCGGCTCTCGCTGCGCCACAGCCCGCGCTTGCGGTGCGGTAGTTGCCAGAACCGCCCGCACCTTCAGGCGCGAAGACCCCTCATTGGCTGTCAGCCGCAGCAACTTCCCAGCGTGCAGCGCTTTCAACTGCGGAGTCAAGCGCTGCACCGCCACCTTAACTGCTTCTCCCCCGTCGCCCTCAGTATCGGGAATCAGCGTTTGAGCCAAAGAAAACAAACCGTAACGGCTGGGATACAAAGCAGGCTCGTGAGCCGAAGAAGTTTCGGCTAAAGTCGTTTCCGGGACTCTGCCGAACCGACAGTCAGCCAATTGCTCGCTGGCTACCGCCGAAACTTGCGGCACAGTCGCAAAGGCGCTGGTAGCGTCCACCCGCTCGATGCGTTCCAAACCCGAGTCCAAAGCTACTGTCAAACCGATGTTTCGCGGCAAAACCCGAATTTCTTCCCTCACCACTTCGCCGACTGTTAATTGGCCGTCTGTTTGAGCAGACCCATCTAAAACTTGGGCTTTAGCAGAGAGGCCCGTGCGTCCCCGCAGCAACAGCCTCGCGCCCTCGGAAGAATCCACAGCAAACACAGAACCCCCGGAGCACTCCAAAACCGAGGGCGACAACCCCCCCAGCCACAACTGCACAGTTTTGCCCCCCTCTTCCACCGCCGTCACAGCGCCGTCAGATGCAGGGGAATTGAAGATTAAATTTGAAAAATTCACCGCCGGCGCGATTGTTAAATCGTGATTGAGAATTTGCGGTTGCTGCGATAACCCCGCCAGCTTGCTGTAAACATTGCCCGCAGCGCGACTGAAACTGACGCTGAAGCTGCTAGCGGGAGTTGCCCACCACAAAGTTTGGGTGAGGGCGTAGGTAAACAAACCTGCGGTAAATCCGTCCCACTCTTGTTCGGCGGCGAGTTGGGAATTCGCGCCTGCGGCAACTACGGCGGCGGCAGGACGAAGATTTTTGCGGGTTCGGAGGCCTTGGGCAAACGTTAATTCTGCGAGGCGAGGCTGGCCGATGGTGGGGCGGGGGCGGGAGCGAATGCGAAAGTTACCGTTTTTGGAGAAACCCGGATAGGGGTAGCTGGTGTCGAGGATGGCGATCGCATTTTCTGTCGCGAGCGATCGCATCAACAGCAACAGCGTTTCCTCTAAAATATCGTTCACCGCCCGGTTGGCTAACAACGGCAAAACATCATCCGCCGGCACCAAACTGTTTTGGATTTTTCCGGGAGACTCGCCCAAACTGACTCGGCTACCGCAGCCACTAAAGTGAAAAACTACCACGTCACCGGGTTTTGCTTGTTGAGTCAAGTGAGTCACAAAAGCCGTCTCGATATTCTCCCTCGTAGCTTGAGCGTCAGTCAAAGTCAAAATGTCCGACGGCACAAACCCAAACCGATATATCAGCAGTTCCCGCTGCATTTCCACATCCGTGACGCAGCCGTGCAGGGGCGAGTCTGGATATTTGTCAACGCCCACCAACAAAGCCAATTTCCTGGCTGTCGGTTGCGCTAAGGCTTGGAGGTAGCCATCGCCCAACTGCAGCCACAGGGCCTCGCTGATTCCGATGGCGGCCAGCACCCGGCCAGCTTGCTGCAAAAATTCCCGCCGCTTGAGTCCCATTTTTAAATAGCTTTGAATTTTAAGTTGTGACTTTTTAGTTAAATTCCCCGCAATAATTTTAGGGAATTTAATTAAGTTGTGAGTGTTTAGTATTAAGATAAGTTTTAAGTTTTAAGTTTTGAGCTTTAAGTTTAAAATTATAAAATTTTAACTCAAAACTCAAAATTCAAAACTCTTCAGAATGTCGCCCCCACCAAAGTTCAAGATTTAAATCTCGTAACTAAAAATATTCATTGCCTTGGCTAATTCAGCAGCGACTTCCGGCCGGGAAAACTGGGGCGGCGGCAATTTTCCAGCGCGCAGCATTTCCCGCACTTTGGTTCCCGACAAATGCACCCGTTGTTCGGGAGTGCTGGGGCTTGTTTTAGTTGTAGCCATTTGTTCCGTCAGTGTGCAATAGAAAGCGTGCTCGAATTTCATCGGCACAATTCCCAATTCTCCCGGCTCAAATTCGTCAAAAATATATTGGGCATCATAAGTCCCGTAATAATCGCCAACTCCAGCGTGATCGCGCCCCACGATAAAGTGAGTGCAGCCGTAGTTTTTGCGGATTAAAGCATGAAAAATTGCTTCTCGCGGCCCGGCGTAGCGCATCGCCGCCGGATTAATTGCCAAAATTACGCGATCTTTTGGATAGTATTTTTCTAGCAGAATTTCGTAGCAGCGCATCCGCACATCAGCCGGGATGTCGTCTTCTTTTGTCGTCCCGACTAGCGGGTGCAAGAACAAGCCGTCTACTGTTTCTAAGGCGCATTTTTGAATGTATTCGTGGGCCCGGTGGATGGGGTTTCGGGTTTGGAAACCGACTATGGTTTTCCATCCTTTTTCTGTGAACAGCATTCTCGATTTCGCCGGGTCAATTTGGTATTGGGGGAAGCGAACATCTAGTTCGCGTTCCAGCAGCCAAATGTCGCCTGCGAGGTTAACGGGCCCGGATTTGTCTACTACTTGGACGCCTGGGTGTTTGATGTCGTCGGTGCGGTAGACGTTGATGGCTTCTTCTTCTTTACTGTAGTGATATTTTTCTGCAAGTTCCAAGATGCCGACAAACTCGCCCGCCTGGGTGTCGAGGCGCACTAAAGTTCCTGCTTTCAGGGGGGCGGCGACTTCTTCTGTTACCGAGAGGGTGATGGGAACCGACCACGGAAGGCCGTTGGAGAGGCGCATTTGTTTAACGACCGATCGATAATCAGCTTCGTTCATGAACCCTTTGAGGGGACTCAGGGCGCCGATAGCGATCATTTGCAGGTCGGAGATCGATCGATCCGACAACTGGACTCGCGGCAGGGACTCTGCTTTGTCGAAAAATTCTTGTCTTTGGTCTAGTGTGGCAATGCGGTTGACCAGGGTGCCGCCGTGAGGGGCAATGCGGTCTGAATGCTGGCTCATGTCGATTTGAAGTTGTGGGTTTTAGCTGCCAGAGTACATAGTATCAAGCGGTGGCTGCAATTCTACATTTTTTAATTGTTCTGGACTTGTGCACAACGCTGCTTTTGTGGCGCTGTAATTCTTTAACTGTAAACTCGCGCACTCAAAACTCTAAACTTTCGCCTCAAGTCTGGACTTGAAATTCTTCGGGATCTATTCCCCAATTTACCCAGCTAATCGCTTCTTTAGCGGAGCACACTTTTGGCGGCACTCGCAAAGCGTGAAGGTGTCCCGTACTCGGACAAGTCATCTTTAACAAATAAATTGGCTCTATGTCAATATTATTCTCAATTTTCAACAAAGTATATTCTTGGTAGGGGTAGCCCCCCGTGGCTACCCACTTATCCAATTCAGTTGCTTGCAATTCTTGACAAATTTTCGGATAGCCGATCGCCTGAATCAAAACTCGCCGCACTTCGGCATTCTGTTCTTTTAACAGCCATGAAGCTTGCCAAGATTGGGGCGGAATTTGACCGATTATTTCCGGCAGTCGGACGCCACGATAAGAGTATAGACTGAACTTGTCAGCAAATTCAACCGCTGGTTGACATAAAGCGTGGAGCAAATATTCGTTGTCAAAATGAAGTTGGATCGAGCGATCGCACACAAAGCACATTTTCTCAAACGGGTAAATCCAGCCGCAGTTTTCCATCTGAAATCTCCCGCCCAACTTCCTTGCTAATTTGACGTAAACTTCGTCTTTAACATGAAGGTGCAGTTGATTCATCAGTTGAGCGTACAGCGGATTATAGAGTTGGCTGTAAATCTTATTTTCTAATTTCCTGTCCAGTTGACTTCTTAATATATCGTACAATTCATTATGAATTTTGTTTCTGATTTCGCTGGCCATTCCCAGACCAGAATCGCGTATCCTTAGCGGTTCAACTGCTTGCAAAGCTATGTAAGGGCTGTCAATCGATTTTAGATTTTAGATTTTAGATTTTAGATTTTAGAGGCGATTCCACGGATAAATGCGGGGGCTTGAGGATTTTCGATTTTCGATTTTGGATTGATTCCCTTGTAGGCGGTGTTGATGGCCGCTGTCGCTTGCGGGCGATCGATCTGTGCGATCGAAAGTCCAATTTGTCGCCACTGCTCGCGATAAATCGGAATTAGCGCTGTTTTTTCTGGAGTCATTGCGATTATTGGTACAGCTATATTAAATGAATTCCGGTTGTATTGGAATGATTAAACCGCAGAGGGCGCAGAGAATACAGAGAAACGGAAGAGACAGATGAATCATTCCGATGCCAACGGATTTGATATTATTTGATTTTCGGTAATTTTTTTCGCTCTCGCCTCTGGGAAAAAAATATTATTAAGTTGGTAATAACCAGGGATTTTTCCTATAAACCTATTTTATTAGATTCGTCAACTTATTGGTATAAATTAACGATTGTTTGCAAAACACCTAAAATCATAGAAACATTATCTAGACAATAAACATCAACATCAATAATTAAATTATTTCCTTCTAATTTAAGAAACCGCCAGACAACCCCAGTAGTTACGCAGCCATATATTGCAGGTATGGAACTGTGTTCGCGTTCGTTAAATAGCTGAGCCGCTACCATTTGTGCTGCACACTGTGGCAGACAAGATTCTATTTCTCCGCCTTTAGTTTCTCTCAATACAAAAACCGGAACTTTAATTTCCAAATCAAACGGAACGGAAGACAATAGAAAGTCGCATTCCCCATTCAATCCCCGCTCAGGATCTACATCAAATGACCAACCAGAAAAAAGAGAAAATTGTCTGTTGTTCCTTTCTCTAAATTCTAACAGAATAGGAGAAATAATCCGTTCCGAACGTTCTTTTACAGTTGTAACAGCAGTGTTAGAACTAATTTCGATTGCTCTCCAAAGCCATTCGGAGGGTTCTATTGGAACCACCTTGGCACTCAAAAGAGGACTGAGTGATAGCTCCAATCCAAAGCGCTCTTCTAATTGTTGGAAAGTAAAGGATTTGTAAGACATATTTCTCTAATCAGTCGGTGAAAATAAAGATTACTTCGAGATAGAAAGCGAGTCGATAAATTCTAAACTCGCTTGTATAGCAACCCTTGCAGGATTTTGTCAACCTCTCTTTTCTTCCTTCCTCTCTATTACCTCGAACTTCGACATCGATCCGTTAGTTAAATCCGTCGAGCGAATCCGTTGCCGAACTTCCCTCTTCCTGCTAAACATTTAACCACTCAAGGAGTACCCTGGGCGCCGGCAACAAAATCATTAACAAAAGCCCGATCGCCATTAGCCCCAAAAAATCCCGCCGATCGTCCAATTCACTGACATCATTCAACGCCGGTTCGTCGTTTAGCGGCGTGAAAAACAAAATAATCGCCCACAGCAGCAAACCCTGTTCCAAAAAAGAAAGCAGCAGCATACAAAGTCTAGCAACTTGCCCGATCGCCATACTCGCTCGCTGGCCGAACATCGCGTGTACAATGTGCCCGCCGTCGAGTTGTCCCACCGGCATCAAATTAAACGCCGTCACGATCAAACCCAAATAACCCGCCACCGCTACCGGATGCAAATCGATCGCAGTTTCCGCATTGAAAGCACCACCCAAGGTTAACTTGCTCAACAAAGTCATCAGCAGCGAAAAACTGGGTTTGAAAGAGTCAAAATTTAACATTCCCGACTTGTCTGACAGCGGTACAATAGTCGAATGATTCAAACCCCAAATTAATAATGGCACTGTCGCCACTAAACCCGCCAGGGGGCCGGCAATGCTAACATCAAATAAAGCTCGGCGGTTGGGAATGGGACTCCGTATTTGAATGAAGGCGCCAAAAGTTCCCAAGAAAAAAGGAATCGGAATAAAATAAGGCAAAGTCGTGCGAATTTTGTAAAATCGGGCCGCTAAATAGTGGCCGGATTCGTGAATTCCCAAAAATGTAATTAGAGCCAGCGAGTAAGCCAAACCCTGCAGCAACATTGATGGGTTAGACTGCAAAGCTTGTTCACTAACTCCGGCAAGTCGCGTCCCGACAAGTGTAGTCGTAAACACCGTGATCAGCAGCAAAGCTAATGCAAAAAATGGCCTGGTTACAGATTCGGTTTTGACAGGAGTTTCGCCTGATTGGTGGCTGGGATTGGGAACTATAGCAAAAAAAGGTTGACCGCTCAAGCTGTTTTGAAATACTACTAAAAAGCGATCGCCAAACAGCCTCTCCACATTCTCCCGAATTGCCTCATAAGCCGCCTCCGGGTTCGTCCGCAACTGTCCGCGACAAATTACAGCCTGGGGCCGAAATTCCAAATCTCGCAAAAAGTAAATTGACCAAGGAAAACAATCGCGCAAACTCGCTTCTTCTGCTGCATCGATCGGCCGCACGGGCGGTTTTGGCTTTGCAGGTTCAGTCTCCGAGTCTGCTACCTGCTGTGCAGTTTCGGCGGTAATTTTCTTGCGCCCCAACTGTACCAAAAACCAATACAAAAAAGGGCAAACCAGAAAAGGTATAATTACCAACTCCGGCGGTACAGTTTTGCTCGTGCCGTAAACTAACATCCAACCACCCCAAATCAGCGCGGGCGCCATCATTACCAGCCACAGCAGCCATATCGGAGTCTTGGTGATGCGGCTGGTGCCGTTTTGCAACAAGTAGTAGGATATCAGCCCCAATACGAACAACCATAGTAAAAAGAACATAATATTTATCCCATTCCCTTCTGAAATACTTCCTTGAAACAACAGAGTTCAGTCTCCAAACAACCCAGGCCCGTGCTCGACAATATCCTGGCTTTCCCCCCTAACCGGGATACCCTGGGTGCAACAGCCTATTTCATTGTAGAAAACCAAACTAACATCCTGGTGGATTGTCCCGCTTGGGATGAGATTAACCAAACATTTTTGCGGGAACACGGCGGCGTGCGACTGCTGTTTCTCACCCACCGTGGCGCTATCGCCAAGGCGCGGGAGATTCAGGAAGCCACGGGGTGCGAGATCCTGATTCAAGAGCAGGAAGCTTATTTACTGCCGGGTTTGAAGGTGACGGTTTTTGAGCGAGAATTTGTTGTGAGCGATCGAATCAAAGCATTTTGGACTCCTGGCCATTCTCCTGGTTCCTCTTGCCTTTATCATAGTGGCAGCGGTGGAGTGCTGTTTTCGGGTAGGCACTTGCTCCCCAACCGAGAAGCCGCCCCAGTACCGCTGTTGACGGCAAAAACTTTTCACTGGCCTAGGCAAATTAACAGCGTGAAGTCAATTATCGATCGATTTTCGCCGGAAACTTTACAATATATTTGCCCCGGTGCAAATACTGGTTTTTTGCGGGGAAAAGGATCGATCGATCGAGCTTTTGAGAAATTAGCCAATCTGGATTTAGCTGTTTGTTTGCAGTCAAAACCTGAACCCTAAATGTATGCTACAACATCAAAAAATGATCTGACGCGCTAATTAAGCTGTCGCGCATTTAAATTGTATATTCAGGGCGGGCGGGACGCCCACCCACAAGATTTTTTTTTGACAGACAATTTAAATGCCGCAACAGCTTATAGCGGTAAGGTGCGCCCTTCGCACCCTACATTATTTTTCAGTCTCTTAGAGATGAAGTTCGTTGGTGAAGTAGCGGTTGAAACCGCCGATTCTTACCGTGGAAAAAACTGTGGAAAAAACCGAAAAACAAAAAATGCTCGCCGGTGAATTGTATTTAGCTGCTGATGAGCAATTAATTTTAGAGCGCCAGCGAGCCCGCCGCCTCGCCAGAACTTACAATTCTACCGGCGAAGACGAACCAGACAAACGGTTAGAAATTCTCGCAGAATGGTTCGGTGCAGTTGGCCCAAAAGTTGAAATCGAGCCACCTTTCTACTGCGACTACGGCAGTAATATTTATGCGGGAAACGGATTGTACATGAATTTTGGTTGCGTGATTCTCGACTGCAATCGAGTTAACATTGGCGAGAATTTGCTGTGCGGGCCAAATGTACAAATTTACACCGCTTTTCACCCCACAGACCCGGAAATTAGACTTTCTGGCCGGGAAATCGCCGCTGAAATTAATATTGGCAATAATGTTTGGATTGGCGGCGGCAGTATTATTTGTCCAGGAGTCACTATTGGCGACAATAGCACGATCGGCGCAGGCAGTGTTGTTGTCAAAAATATTCCCGCAAACGTCGTGGCGGCGGGGAATCCTTGCCGAATCATCCGGCATCTACCTTGATGTGGTACGATCGACACAATCGTGCGATCGGCTCCTTGGAGCTTAACCAAAAATTTTAGCTATTAGAACCGCCGGTTTGAGATTTTTAACGTAAAATCCCCGAAAAAAATCGTGGAATAAATCTCAAATCTCAAATCTAAAATCGCTTAATTTCTCGTTCCCGGTTTCCACACTACCAAGCTTTTCTTATGACGACTGCAACAGTTTATCCCAACGCTCCCGATCTCTGCACCGACGACTACATAGCAGTCGGTGTAGCTACCTGCTTCATCAAAGAAGAAGGCGAAGTTTTTGAAGTGCAAGTAATAGAAGCTATTCCCTCAGCAGCTTTAGAAGCAATTTTGAAGGGAATTCCCACATCCTATTTAATGATTTGCGGGACGACTTTGGGAGCAGTGCTCGACGGCGAAACACCCAAAATGTTGCCAGAATTCCCGACATCATCTCAGTTTAGTGAAGAATTTGGCTTTCGGGCGATCGCTGCTGCCCGCACTTACAAAATCCGCCCCCAAGCTCAACTTCACATTCCCTTGGGAACAGTTCGCAACGACTTTACTTATTCCTTAGAACGCAAAAGGGTGCTCAACTCCGAGCGCGTCATTCGCACTGAAGATAATGTGAAACAGCACGAACACACTCACAAGGTTCTTTAAACAAATCCCGCAACTGGGGCAATTTAACAGTGCCTCAGCCAGCGGATGCACCGCAAAAAGTTTTGATTTTTGAGATGTAAATAAAATATTTAACAAGTTTTTCCTTCATTAATAATGAACGAAAAATTTTCAATATTTCGTTATCAAGCAATAGTGCTGACAGTTTTTGATGACAACCGTAGAATAAGGGTTTTAAGGCGATTCAGCAATCGAACTATCAACTGAAAATCTAGGGTTTCAGACTACGAAGTAAAAACAGTCAGGACTTTTGATTAAGACACACACCAAGCATCTCAACCTAAAAAGTCTACTTCTCACATCACCTAAATAACATCAATTATTAACGCCTGTCAAAAAGAATTAAGTAGTTGATGATTTTTTTTATTTTGTCAAAGAAGTGGTATAATATTATTCCTGTTTAACAAAGTGATATCAAATCGAGTAGCATCAGAATTAATATTACCCACCGCTTTCGACACGGCAGTGCCGTGTCCTTACAATTAATCTGGGTAGGGAAACGGCACGGCCGTGTCCTTTATATCATAAGGAGTGTAACCGCAAACGATAGGAGCCGCTCGGCGGGAAAAAATTAAAAAATCCCCGCAATTATTGAATGCTAGTAGTTTAAGACTACTGGCAGGCGGGCGAGTAGATCGTAGGTGAGCTAAAGATTTCAATCTCACAAATTGGTCAAACCATGCGAAGCTTTGCGAGAGTAAAGTGGTGGAAATTAACTAGACTATTGCCAGCGGGATTAAAGGGCGAATACCTTCTTGGGTACCAAACTGCGCTCTTAATTTTGGGCGTAACAATTCTGGCAGCTAGCATCACTGGTTGTATGAGCTATCAAAGCGTTAGTCGCTTGATTATCACAAATTTAGAGCGAAATGCTTTGTTAGAAGTTAGGGAGCGGGCCAACAAGATCGATCGCTGGCTCGGCACTAGAAAGGCTGAGATCGAAGTCCTCGCCAATACTGCTCCCGTTCGTTCGATGAATTGGTCAGTGGCAGAGCCTTATTTAAAATCGGAAGTAAATCGACTACAAAAATTCCAATACTTCACATTAATTGATCCTGACGGTTCTTATTTCACCACAAAAGTCGGCAGAGCGTTGATTAATGTCAGCGACCGCGCACACTTCAAAAAGGCAATGGCTGGGGAAGTCTATGTTTCCGATCCTACCATTTCTCGCACGCTCAAAGGACAAAGTATTGTTCCCATTTCGGCTCCTGTGTGGTCAAATTCAGCAAATTCTATTGATAAAACAACCGAAAAGCCGATCGGCGTAATGAACGGCGTCATTAGCATGGCTCGAATTGCCCAAGTAGTAAGAAAGCTGGAATATGGCCCCGGAACTTACGCTTTTGTTCTCAATTCTCAAGGAGTGCCGATTGTGCATCCCGACGCTCGATTAATCGGAAATATCGACAATTCGGCTCCCAGTCTTTTAGAGTCTGCAGATGCTAATTTGGCAAATGTAGCGCGGGAGATGGTTTATCAAAAAACTGGCATTGTGCTGACTCAAATTAACGACGCCAGAGTTTATGTTGCCTATCTTCCTTTAGAACAAGCTGAATGGTCGATCGCCCTCGTAATTCCCCGCGACAATCTCGAAAAAGAACTCCTTCCTTTCAAGATACTAGCAGTAGCCGCCGGCGTACTTGCAGCAGCAGCTATTTTCTGTGCAATTGTGGCGCTCAAGCTGTTTGCCCTAAATGGCATTCGCAGTCGCACAGAAGCCCTTCTCCACCGCTTGACTGGCCGCATTCGCGCTTGCTTGGGCCTCGATCGCATCCTCCAAACTACAGTAGACGAACTCGGTACTTTACTGAAGCTCGATCGAGCAATTTTCGCCTGGTACGATCCCCGACAAGATACTTTAGAATTTAGCTGGGAATATTGCCGGGAAGGTTTGCCGGGGCGCTTGGGAATCTTTGGTGTTCCAGGAGGGCCCTCTGGAGATTTAGCTGCACGGCTTCACCGCTGCGAAACGATACTGCTACATAAAACCGCCGCCCCTGATGCCACAGCGTCTGAGGAACACGCCCATATCGAACTTACAAATAGTCACTACGCAGCAGTACCCGTACTAACCGAGAATCATCGGCTTGGATATCTGTTCGCCTGTGCAAACCGCCGATTTGCGAGTCCCGACGAGGTGCAAGTTTTGGAAGCAATTGCCGACTCGCTGGCGATCGCAATTTCCCAATCCCAACTCCACGGGCAAATTCAAGAAGAACTCAAACTTTTGGAAGAAGTATTAGCCAAACTCAGAATCACCGAAGAGCATTTAGTACAAAGCGAAAAAATTACAATGGTGGGTCAACTAGCCGCCGAAGTTGCCCAGGAAATCAATAACCCGATTAACTTTATTTACGGTCGCCTGATACACCTCAACGATTATATCAAAGATTTGCTTAGTATAATTCGCCTCTATCGCGAACAATATCCCGAACCTGTGCCGCGAATTGCCAAAAAAATAGAGCGTTGCGACCTAGATTTTATCAGCAAAGAGTTGCCACAAATCCTCAATTTTTTGAAAATAGGAGCCGATGGCATTCGCCAGATAGTCCTAGCTTTGCGAAAATTTTCACTTCCTGACGAAGCCAACAAAGAACACGCCAACGTTAATGAGAGCATCGACAATATTTTGCTGTTGCTGGCTCACAGACTGGAGCAAAAAATATTAGTAGTCAAGGAATACCACAACCTGCCGCCAATTTTGTGTTATCCCGCTCAACTGAGCCAGGTATTCGCGAGTCTGATCTGCCATGCTATAGATGCAGTTAAAAGTATTGAAAACTCGGCTCAAATTATTACTATCAAAACCGATATTTTCGAGGATGATACAGGTAGGTTTATTGTTGTATCGATCGCCCACAATGGTTCAACAATTCCGCCGGAAATTCAACAAATAATATTTGAGGAGTTTGGCCCTACTAAATCCTTTAAAAAATTTACAGGATTGGATCTGTCGGTGTGCTATAAAATTATTGTAGAATTGCACGGTGGCAGGCTGAAAGTTGAATCTCCGGTGCAACCTCAAATTAAATCTCAAACTGGGGGCGGTGCTGAGTTTATGGTAAAATTGCCGATCGTTTGATATCGCATTTTGCCGCCAGGAAAACCCGTCGCAAATCTTGCTAGTAAGCGGCGCGAAAAGCTTAATTTGGCTTCATAGGATCGTCAATTAAATAATTTCCCTTTTTTCTTGTAGGATGGGCGTCCCGCCCGCCCAGAAAGGACGGGCGGGACGCCCATCCCACAACAGTCATGAAAAGTGGATTTTATTTAATTCTCATCCCATAGTCAAGACTTTAGTCGTCATAAAACGGAGGGCTGAAGTCCTCAGTATAGAGCTAACTATCATTTGTTAAGAAAAATTGATAGCCTAGGATTAGGGAAATAATAAAGGTGCAACCACAGCAAACAACCAGCCTCCCATTACCAAGACTTCCGCAACAATTAATAAATTATTTCTGTTCATTTTCACATTAAGCATTTTCACATTAAGAGCGATCGACAAAAGAGCGAATTTTCTTCCACCAAGCAGCCGGCGAATCTTCCGGGCGATAGGCGGCATCAAACATCGACAAAATTAGCGGCAAACCCCCCACCTTCGCACTCATCAACAAGTGCATTGCCAGACAAAATACCAATACCACCCAACCAGAAGCGTGTAAATAATACCAAACCCGCGTCAATTCCCCAGCCGGCAGCCATTCTTCCTTAACCATACTGCCAGAAGCGATCGCCCAAGTCAGTGCTAGCAACATCAATGTATTCACAATCCGGTGCAAACTGTACCACCAAATCGGTTTTCCCAACTGCGTTAGTTTCCCAAAAGAATCCGGCTGCACCAAGCGTTTTTGACCTGCGTGGAAACTGTACAATGCAAAAGCCGGCATTATTCCTAACAGCAACATCTTGCCAAAAGTGCCGTGAATCCCGATAATATCTGCAATTTGAGGCACGGGGACTTTGCCAAACCGCCCATCGTAGGTGTTGTAAACCAGAAATGCGCTCAAAATTGCTAAAAGGGCGATCGCAGCGTTAACCCCGTGCAGTAACCTGAGCAGCAATGGCTGGTAGGGTCTAGATTGCGGCATAGTCAATTCTGCTACTTGATAAATAATCTTTTACACAATACAGCTAACCGCTGATTTTTTCAACCTTCGCCAATTGTGAAATAAATGTGAGTCAAAAATGAATAGATTATGATAAAAACGCACTTATATCAAAATTTAGTGTAAACTAAAACAGTCAAGAGGAACACTTTATTTATAACACCTAACACTTTACAAAAATGGATGCAGCCACTACCATATTACTTTCCTTGGGACTAGCAGCAGATGCTTTTGCTGTCGCTGTTTCGAGCGGTTTAGCAATCAAACACATGAAGGTCAATAAAGCTTTAAAAATTGCCTTATTTTTCGGAGGTTTTCAAGCTTTAATGCCCGTAATAGGATGGCTCATCGGTCTTAGTTTTAGTTTTTTGATAACACCGATCGACCATTGGATAGCTTTTGGGCTTTTGAGTTTCATTGGCGGGAGAATGATTTACGAATCGCTGCAAGGCGAAGAATGCGAGAAAAAGTTCAATCCCTTAGATACTGGGACTTTGATAACGCTGTCGGTGGCGACGAGTATCGATGCCCTCGCAGTTGGCCTCGGATTTGCTGTCCTGAAAGATTCTATTGCTCCTGCGGTGACTGCGATCGGATTTATTACTTTCTTTGTCGTATTTGCTGGCGTGTTTATCGGACACAAGTGCGGCAACTTGTTTGCTAATAAGATTGAGATATTGGGCGGAGCAATTTTGATTTTCATTGGCAGCAGAATCTTGTTTATGCACTTGACAGAAGTGCCATTAGTTATCGGCAATTAGTAATTAGTCAGTAGTCATTAGTCAGTAGTCATTGGTAATGGAATGGGTAATTGGGAAAAAGGTAATTGGCAAAAAGGTAATTGGGAATTTTCCCAAATGACAACTGACAACTGCTTTCCTAACAACTGACAACTGACAACTGACAACTGACAACTGACCAAAAAATGCTATAACAGCAATATTGTGTTAAAGGATAAAAATTTCGTGCTGAAACTTTACGGAGCAGCCCGCAGCCGGGCCTCAATTGTCAAGTGGTATCTAGAAGAAATAGGAATTCCTTACGAATTCGTCACCCTAGATATGCAAGCAGGGGAACACTTGCAGCCAGAGTTTCTCGAAATTAACCCGATCGGCAAAGTACCAGCGATCGCCGACGGAGATTTTAAACTTTGGGAATCCGGCGCAATTCTGCTGTATTTAGCTCAAAAATATGGTAAGATGCCAGACACTTTGGAGCAGCAAGCTCAAATCGTGCAGTGGGTAACGTTTGCTAACGCTACGTTGGGGCCGGGAATATTTACAGAAGCAACTCGCGATCGCGAAACTCCCAAGTTGTTAAAACCGTTAAATGAAATCTTCGAGAAACAGCCATTTTTAATGGGCGATGAATTTGGCGTCGCTGACGCAGCAGTCGGCTCAATGTTGGCCTACATTCCGATGATGCTAAAACTAGACCTCAGTGCTTATCCGGCCGTTGTAGATTACATCAAGCGGATCTCAGAAAGACCGGCATTCAAAAGTGCGATCGGCGGTAGCTGAAGGAAGGCACTACACGGATTAATTATTCATCTCTCTCTTCTCTTCCTCTGCGGTCTCTGCGGTCTCTGCGGTTAAATCATTCCGAAACAACCGTAAACGAGATCAGCCCAAAAACTCAACACGTAAAATCAGGGGCAATTCCAGAATTGCCCCTGCTTTTATTAAAATCAAACTTATCTAAATCCGACAGCCGCCTGCCAAACAAAAGCCAGCAGCAAGAAAAATACGGGAATGACTGGCAAAACATTAACCAAAGGCTCAAAAATCGAATAAGCTTCGGGCAGTTTTGCTAAGAGTAATGCAGCTTCCATGAATCAACCTACCTATCCAACAGAATTTTCTTGACACTCCTCAGCCTAAAGGCGTGAGGATTTTTAAGACTTTTGAGTCGTGAACAAACCTGACGGTCAACTGAGTACAGTTAGACCGGAGGCTTCTTTTTCCTTTTTTTCAAAGGCTTTTTATAGTGAGGTAGTTCCACCCCCACTTGCTAATATAGTATCAGAGTATTTCCAGATCATCTTGGGGTGTACAAGAATAATTGTCGGTTTCCGTACCTACACCCAACACGCCTTTCATCACGCGGGCGTAATTTATTCGGGGTACTTCGCGCAGCGCTCTGATTAATCCCCTCTAAATATACCGAGGGACTTCCCGGCTGGTAGTTAATATCCCTATTGCTAGGGTTCCCAGGCTGACCACGTATGCACGTTACGTGCGTAGTCATGTCTCCTCAAGAATGTTTTGGGCGTAGACTTTCCCCCAGTCCGGGGGTAGGTTTTTAAATCTTGTCTGATCTCGATAGCATACCACACAAAGCGCGTGGATATGTTTACCCAAATACCTAGGATTTCTGACTTCGCACGGTGTGGAAAAAGCCGTCCTACAACGACTGGGTTTTAAACCCAATTTTCAGATAATTGTCGCATATCTTCACCCAAGGCAATCACGATCGATCGACTGTCGGTGCAAGCCAGTAGGCAAACTCTTCAGTAAATCGATCTGCCAAAATCGCCTCCCGCATCCTCCCAGTAAAGCGAATCAACTCCGTCACATTGTGAATCGCCAGCAAAGTATAGCCCAGCACTTCGTTAGCCCGCGCCAAATGAGCCAAATAAGCCCGACTGAATTTTTGGCAGGTATAACAAGGACAAGACTCATCCAGCGGAGCAAAATCCTCCCGGAACCGAGCATTTTTCAAATTCCAGCGTTCCCCACCAACAAAAGCCGTCCCGTGGCGGGCGAGGCGAGTCGGAATCACGCAGTCAAACATATCTACCCCACTCGCCACCGCCAACGCCATTTCCCGATAAGTCCCAATCCCCATCAAATAACGCGGTTTATTTGCCGGCAACAGAGGCGCAGTCACCTTCACAATCTCTGCGATCAAATCCCCCGATTCCCCCACACTAACCCCGCCGATGGCGTAGCCTGGTAAATCCAAATCTACCAACTGGTTCGCCGCGCGCGATCGCAAATCGGGGAAAACGCCCCCCTGGACGATGCCAAACAAAGCTTGATCCGGGCGCGAGTGAGCTTGAATGCAGCGTTGCAGCCAGCGGTAAGTACGATTTGTGGCAGCCTCCACCTCGTCCCGCGTAGCGGGGTAAGGGGGACACTCGTCAAATGCCATAATCACATCGGCGCCCAACTCATTCTGAATTTCGATCGATCGTTCCGGCGTCAAATTAATCATGCGGCCATCGCGGGGAGAGCGAAAAGTCACCCCATTCTCAGAAATAGTCCGCATTTGGCTCAAGCTAAACACCTGAAAGCCACCCGAATCCGTCAGCATCGGGCCCGGCCAAGCCATAAATTTATGCAATCCGCCCGCGCCTGCGACAATCGCTTCCCCCGGCTGCAAATGCAAGTGATAAGTATTTGCCAAAACCATTTGAGAACCCGCCGCCTCAAGATGTGCCGGTGTCAAAGTTTTGACATTAGCTAGCGTCCCCACTGGCATAAATTTAGGCGTTTCCACCACACCGTGGGGAGTCGCAAAAACCCCTGCACGCGCTTGGGTATGGCTGCAATTAGCCTGACATTTAAAAGAAAATTTCGCCTTGTCCTCAGTCATTAGTCCTCGATGCTCGTTAACCGCTACTCGGCCGTCCGTGTTATTTGAGATGTTGCACCATTCTCAATTACTTGTTTAGGAACAGGCTTTTCGGCCTGTTCCACAAGAAAATTCACTCTTTGTGGAACAGGCCGAAAAGCCTGTTAACCGAGAATGGTGCAAGATGTGAGTGTTATCTAATCTATTGTTGATGACATCGCGACAAAAAACTCATGACCGAGAATTTCTAGATGGTACCCGCCACGTGATTTATCTCGCGCAAATCAATCCAAAACCGACAATCGAAAATCCTTGCGTCCCCCGAATTTATCTCGCGCAAGTCAATCCAAAATCGACAATCGAAAATCTAAAATCGAATGACCCCGCCCAAAAACGGAGACAACTTTCCGACAATCGTCGTGGAGGGCAAAAAATTTTAGACCTTAGTTCTATCTCCCAGATTCACGGCGCTGCGAGTAAATCTAAAATCTAAAATCTAAAATCTAAAATCGACTGACTGACCATTAAAAGGGGGAATCATCTTCGTCCAATTGCAGATCCCAGTTGCCTGAGAGTACCTGATCGACAACCGCATCCAAAGCCGCAGCATTTAAATTCCGGGCGAATTGCTCTTGCAAAGGATTGGAGAGGGGAATTAACCGCAACAGCCGTCCGTCTTGAACCAGGTCAAAATAAGCACCATCTTCAGGAGACTGTTTCAGTTCCAGGTAATCAAAACTATACACGTTCAAATAAAGCGCATGGTTGGCAATCAGGGTAGAACGCTGGGGGTTGGCGAAGACTTCGAGTACATAACCTTCCCCTTCGCTATAAATCTGGCCATCTTGTATGTGAAGGTAGCGGACACGTCCTAAATCAAACAGCAATCTTTTGATATCGCGTTTGTTGACGACGATCCCTGTATCGATGATGCAAGGAGCAACTACCCTGTTATTCAATTGATCGTGACTCATGGAGTAAAAGCCTCTGTTGTAGTATTTTCCCGTCTTGAAAATCAGGGAGTTAGCTAGAATTCTTGGTACGGGAAACGCGGATCTTGAGTTTAGTCTTTTTAGATAGGGAGCTTGGGGATCGCTGCCGACAGAGGTTTTCCTGGGAAAAGAGCCGGCGACAGGAGGAATGCTCGATCCAAAAAACTAGGGTGTTACAGTCCAATTCTGGCACACGCTAATCGATTGACAACTGCATACCTGATGAAAAATTTTCTATCTTATGGTGCATGATAAATGGGTTCGCTCTACGATCGACTTTTTCCGGAATCAAGGCGCTGCCATCGCAGCCGCAGTCGCTTTTTATACTTGTTTGCCGGTACCGGTGTCCTGGACTTTGGAGTTTCGGGGCATTGCCCGCTTGGCACCGGCGATCGGGCTTTTGATTGGGGGGATGCTGGGACTGGGGGATGTTGGGTTGCAGTTGTTGGGAATGCCTGCTCTGACTCGATCGGCCTTGGTGGTAGTCTTGGGCATCGCCGTGACTGGCGGGCTGCACCTAGACGGCGCAATGGACGCGGCGGACGGGCTGGCTGTACCAGACCCCGTGCGTCGGCTGGAAGTCATGCGGGACAGCGTTACAGGAGCCTTTGGGGCGATGGCTGCGATCGCGATCGTGCTGCTGAAAACTGCCGCTCTCTCGGACTTGAATAGCTATCGGTGGCTGGCTTTGATGGGTGTCGCGGGTTGGGGGAGGTGGGCCCAACTGGTGGCGATCGCCCGCTATCCCTATCTCCGGGCCGAGGGTAAGGGAGCTTTTCACAAGGAATCGATTTATTCTCCTTTTGATTTTATACCGGGAGTGCTGTTGCTGCTGAGTTTGAGCGTGGTGCAAGTTGTCTTGGATGGCGATCGGTGGCTGTTGGCGGTGGGGATGGCTTTGGGGGGAAGTGCGATCGGAATTTTTGCCGGAGCCTGGTTTAACTACCGTTTGGGCGGCCACACGGGCGATACTTACGGTGCTGTAGTCGAGTGGACGGAGGCTTTGTTGCTGTGTCTGTTGGCTGCTTTGGAAGGTTGATTAACGGTTACATTGTTTCTGAGTTAACGGCATCATTCTGCATCATCCAAACGAAAAAGCTGAGGATTTGCTCGACAGGGGGCAGAGGATAGACGGATAAGTCGATCGTCACAGTTTGGTTTTCGAGTTTGATAAATTGCCATTGAATGCCATTACTCACACTCCCATAAATGATGGGGATGTTTTTTTCTTTGGCTTGATTGAAGCGTTGAGCGGCAACCATTTCGGCAATACACTGACCCAATCCGCTTTTGAGGTCGGTCTTTTTAGCTTCGACAATTACAACGGCGGGGGCTTCAATTTCTAGCACTTCGGACGATCGCGTCAGTAGAAAATCAAACACTCCATTCAGTCCGACAGCTTCGTCGATGGTGAAATCTTCGCCGGAAAAAAGGCTAATTTGGCGATCGAGAATCCGCCTCACTTCCAGCAGTACGGGATAGATGATTCCTTCCGATCGCGCTTTTTCACTTCCCGATGTGGCGACGATGGGGAGGCTATCTTTGAGAGTACCGCTGAGGATGTCTGAGGGTGCGATCGGGTTTAGCGGAGGTATAAAGCGAGATCCCTCTTGGACTGTGAGACCGAAAGCTTGTTTCGCTTTGGCGATCGTAGTAAATTGACTGTATGGCATAATTTTTTCTAGTTTACCATTATAGGTTTTGTTTCGCTATTAATTACTGTAAATGATATTAATCGCAGCTACAATTCTCCTCGAACGGTACGGTGTTGCAAGGGAAATAAGTCATCGAGTTGAGTTACGGATTATTGGTCGGGTTGTCCAGTTTTTCGAGTACATTGCGAATCGAAACTCTACCCAACAAAAACTGGCGTTGCTGATTTACGGTAGGAAAGGCTAAATATGCAAGTCCTAGAAACCACTATCCACAAAGCTTCGGGATTTTTAATTGATTTTTTTCCTGCCCTGATTAAGCAACGCCGACCAGTTTAATATACAAAATTTGATTAAACTTAACTCTTGTTTTTGAAGCTTTTACCTATTGTTCAAGCATTATTTTCAACCAATTTTACAAATAGTAGTGAGATTAGCGTGCGCCAAGACTTTGCAGGTGACCAGAAACCGGGTTTCTGCGACCAATTTCGGTTGAGTACGAAAAATACACTCAGAAACCCGGTTTCTGAGATTAGCGTGCGCTCTAATTCCTGTCGTTGGGTGGCGAGAAACCGGATTTTTTCACCTAATACCCCTGACTGTCATGGCATATTTTGGTTAAAAAACCCGGTTTTAAATGAATGGAAAATCCCATGCAAATTTTCCACTCATTCTCACTTTTTACGCTTTCGGCTCGACCCAAACAGTCATCCCCTCAACCCTCAAACCTTTGCCGCGAGTGCCGCAATATTGACCGTTAGCAGTAACAGGAGTATCGCCCACATTCTGAATGTGAGCCGTATAAAATACGTCATACTTATCAGCTTGCGGCCCTGTCAGGCGGGCGGCAAATCCCTCAATGCGCTTGGCTTTGCCCCGGAATCCAGCTAACTCTCCTTCCGAGAACCAAGCAGTATCGCCAACTCCTTCAACGTGAGCCATGTACTGCAAATTTAAATCGGCAACGGGAGGCTCTATTTTAATTTGAAATCCTTCCACGCGGCGGCCTTGAGCTTTAGTACCCGCATATTCTCGATCGCTAAAAGTTCGATCGCCAATTCCTTGAATATGCGCCAACACTTTTAAACCCACAGGTGCAGCTTTTTGGGCACTGGCAGACGGCGCAATCCAAACTTTGATACCCTCTATTCTCAAAGCTTTACCGCGAGTACCGCAATATTCGCCATTGGAGGACACGTCGGTGTCGCCGATATTCTGAATGTGAGCGCTATAAAATACGTCGTACTTATCAGCTTGCGGCCCGCTCAACCGCACCGCAAATCCTTCAATTCGTTTCGCTTGACCCCTAAAACCCGCCAATTCTCCCTGGCTGAGCCAAGGAGTGTCGCCAACACCTTCGACGTGAGCCATGTACTCGACATTTAAGCCGGGAATTGGGGGATCGATATTAATTTGAAATCCTTCGACGCGCCGCCCTTGACCCTTAGAACCCGCGTATTCTTGAGAACCGAAAGTTCGATCGCCAATTCCCTGAATGTGCACCAAAACTTTGATTCCCAAACCGCCCTCTACTGCCACCGGTTGTTGAATGTCCCGAGGTGCCCCAAAAACAATGTTCCCGGAACCGGTTGTCTGAAGAGACTTAGGTACTTCCACGCTGGGAACAATAATTACCTCGTGCATGGGGACAGAAGGCGCGGGGGATTCCAAAATCTGGATCTGTGGCGCAACTGTAACTTGTTTCGGTGCCACATTTCCTGACGGGATGACAATCACTTCTGGCAAAGGTTCGGCGCTGATTTTTTGTTCTGGCGCTGGTTTAAATGCGGGTTCGACTTTTGCAGGTGCTGCTTTTACCATCTCAGCAATGGTTAATTTGCCTCTGGAAATGGCTACGGCTATTTGTTTGCCAAAAGCGGCGCTGACTGTTTCTTCGAGAATTACCCACTGTTCGTCGTCTAATTTGTCTTGCTGTTCCACCAGGGCGAGGACTGCTGAAACTGGGTGTTTGCCGCTGACTAAGGATTCTGCGTCGGAATGCAGTTGAGTTGGGGTGGATTCGGAAATCGCGCGCTGCAGTTCGCGGGCTCTGGCATGAACTGATTGTAAGGGTGCGAAGTCGCTTTGTTCGCGGTGGGCGATCGCCAATACTCGATCGATCACTTTCAATGCTGCATCGCGAATTTCTGCTTTACCTTCAGAAGCGGAGGCAGTCTCGACTAAGTTTTGAATGTCTTTGAGGGAAGTAATTTCCCCCGGTGCGATACCGGATTTGTTGAGATCGAGAGCTTGTTTTTGGACTGCGGCAAAGTTGCGACTGTAGGCGGCAACTTCTTGCAGCAAGCTGTCGGAGGGAGGAAGGCCGGAGTCTTGCAGTTGTTTTGCTGCCATTGATAGGCGATCGGCCAAATTAGCATAAGTTTCCGATAGTCGGGCTATTTGTTGTAGCAAATCTTTATGTGGTGCTTCCATATGTCTTGCAGTAAATATTTAACTTGCTGATTATAGACGTTGAGCGTCTTCTGAAGGTAGAAGGCAGTAGTCAATGGATTTTAGATTTTAGATTTGAGATTTTAGATTGAAGCCTTGACCGCACGGATAAATTCGGGGGCTCCTTTATCGGATACAGGTTTTTTATTTCTGGACGGATGAACCCGGGGGCTTGTATCCTAGACGCTTTCGGTCATTAGGATCGTCAATTAAATAATTTCCCTTTTTTCTTGTGGGACGGGCTCTTAGGCCCATCCCACAACAGTCATGAAAAGTGGATTTTATTTAATTCTCACCCTTAGTCATTAGTCCCAGGGAAGAAGAAAAATGCTCCCCCTCTCCGACTCCTCCACTCGGATACTCTCCGACTCCCCCATCCAGACACCCGGACACTCTCCGACTCCCCACTCTCCGACTCCTCCTCTGGTATCCCCCGCGTGATCTCCGTCACAACAGTGCAAATACTTAGTCACACTCTGCGACTCCGGCTGTCACGAGTGGCCCGTCACAATGTCACACCTATTGAGCAATAGCCGTCACTGCTGATTCTGTGAAAACATTCGATACTTAGGCTTGAACCAATAAAATCCCGAAGTGTTATGGTACTAATTCGCGACCTCGCCCAGCAAGCTCTGGCTCTGGGCTATCTAACCCTTGAAGCCGAAAATCAACTGCGGCGGATGTTAACTACCACCCATTATGACTTGGAAGACTTAAATGCTTTTATGGCTTTGCAACTAGCAGCTATGTCTGGAGGAGTGAAACAAGAGTCTCGCGAGCTAAAAAAGTTTGAAATCTTTGGCGAGACGGCTTCCGAAACTTCCTGTTAGTAATTAGTTGGCTTTTGATTAGTTAAAATTTAGTAAGGGACATTTTTACCGTGCAGGTTCGTGAAGTTGTAAAACAAGCTATTGCCGCTGGATATCTGAGTTTGGAAGCAGAAAATGAAATGCAGAAGATTTTTTCCTCAGCCAAGTGTGATTTGGAAGATTTGAATGCTTTTATGAGCTTGCAGTTAGCTGCGATGGCGGGTCGGGTGAGGCAAGAGTCTTTGGAAGTGATTAAAATGCCAAATTTCCATGATAGGAATTAATTTGTTATTCAATCATCTGGGGATATAAATATTAAGCTTTATTTAAAATAAAGGGTGAAAGCATATAATTATTGGCTGATTTATATACTAATTAATTTAAAAAATATTGGTATTTTGCTTCAAGGGGTGTTAAGCAAATTCACTAAAATTGAAATAAATATTAAAATGAAGATTTAAGTGGATAGTGAGGACTTCACTCATCAAAGGTCAGGCTGGATGACCGGATGACCAGACCTGTCAAGGCGTAGTCACAGTGTTTGGTTCGTAAAATTTGAGCATTATTATTGAGATGTTGTTTAAGCTGTTCTACCTTGAAATTGTCTGTTAAAAAACAATCAAAGTTTTGTGGGGAGTAGGGGTTGGGCGTCCTGGCTGCCCTGAATATACAATTTAAATGCGCGACAGCTTATGGTTAATTATCTATCAAATCGAGAATATTTCTCGCTCGCCCCAAGCAGAGATTTCCAGCGTTTTAGCCACTTTTTAGCCGTTGCATAATTGCGGGATGATTTTGATTGTTTTTTTGTGGAATGGGCTCTCGTAAGCTGTTGCGGCATTTAAATTGTATGTCAAAAAAAATCAAAGTCTTGTGAGGTGGGCGTCCCGCCCGCCCTGAATATACAATTTAAATGCGCGACAGCTTAGCCCGAAAGCGTGTATTTTCACCGCAGGCGGAACCCCCCACAATATATTAGTGTCAACTTAAGCTTTTAGTCCGCCAGTCCTCCCGCTTACCCGTCAGTCCGCCAGGGAATGAATTCCCTGTCGAGAGAGCAAAAGTCCTCTCAAAGAGGACTGAAGAACTCATTAGTCCTCATAGCGAGGACTTTCGCTTTGATGGAGACTCTTGTTGAAACCCGTGCTGGAATAAGGGTTTAACGTTAAGTTAACACCAATGCCCACAATAATCATCCTCAAATTGTGTAACGCTCCTTTTTCACCTTATTGACAGATATGGCTGGGATAATGGCAAACAATTTACGATCAATGATTAACTGGGGTTGGTATGAAACAGCTAATATTATTTTCCCTCCATCGACCGTAATAAAGTTAGTTCGTAGTGAGTAATTTAACCGTCATAAAACCCACATTCCGCAGATGTCGGTCGGATTTCTTTATCAGTTGTGAAAACTTGGAAGCCAAACGCTTTTAGGCTGAA
>NZ_JAUBVD010000072.1:16771-30029 GCF_036705675.1 Microcoleus sp. AT8-A3 | reverse complement strand
CTGGGGCCCATCCCACAAGAGTTATTTTTTCTTGTGGGATGGGCCCCAGAGCCCGTCCTAATTATTTTTGCAAGAGGTCTAGTCATTAGTCAGTAGTCAGTAGTTATCAACAGTTAACAGTCAACAGTCAAAAGTTAACAATTACTAATTTATGAACAATCCGATTATTTGGCTGCACGGTGACTGTTTGAGTCCTGAAGGCCCCGCTTTTCAAGCGCACCCACAGGCACCGGCTATCTGGGTTTGGGATGATGCGCTGATTGATGAATGGCAGTTGAGTCTCAAACGAATGGTGTTTATTTACGAATGTTTGCTGGAGTTGCCAGTAGTTATTCGGCGGGGCGATGTGGCTGCGGAAGTTATCGCTTTTGCGATCGAATCCGGCGCTAATCAAGTGGTAACTACCGAAAGTCCCAGTCCTCGCTTTCAGGATATTTGCGGGAAAATTAAGCGATCGCACCCAGTAGAAGTTTTGCCACCGGAACCCTTTGTCCGCTACGATGGTTACATTGATTTGAAGCGTTTTTCTCGCTATTGGCGCGTCGCTGAAAAATATGTTTTCTAATTAGGAATTGGGAATTTGTAATTGGAAATAGGTGTTCTTTTCTCTTCTTCCTTCTTCCCTCTTCCTTCTTCCTGAAATCCGTTACATCCGTTACAGAATCCGTTGCCGAACTTCCTTCTTTCTTCAACTCCCCTTCAAACGCTCCAACAGCCATTGAAATCTCGATGCCGCCAAATCGGGATTTTCGACATTTCCCCGGAGGGCGTCCTCGCCGTCGGGATCTTCATATATTAAACCATCACTATCATCGCCGAAGCGTTTGACTGTACCCCGCAGTCTCGACGACAGAAATTTGGTAATCGCCCGATAAAACCGCAGGGAAAAAAGCACGTCTTGCTCGAGTTTTTCAGTTAGCAGTCGCCGGGGAATTGACAGGATGAGGCACTCTTCAATTGCCGTGACGCTAGCAGAAGGAAGCCTCCCGTCTACAAAAGACATTTCGCCTAACACTTCCCCGGAAATAATTTTTCCAATTTCTTTGTCGCCCAAAGATGATACAGCAACGCTCAAAGTTCCCTCCAGAACTATGTACAGGGCGTCTAAGGGCTTTCCTTCGGCGATCAGGGTTGTGCCGGGGAGGACTTGGGTGCGGGTGCCGTTGGCGAGCATCCAATCGATGTCGCGATCGCTCAATTCGCCTAATATCACTAGAACTTTGCTCATAAAGTCAGGTTGAGATGAGATAATTTGTATTTTTTTACTTGTTTAGTTGCGTGCTGTTGTGAGATGGTCAGACCCTGAGCGAAAGCGAAGGCTAAACTTTACAAATAGAACACTAAATTTTACACAATTTTCATAATATTCAGTAATTTTGACACGATCGAGCCACAAATCTTTCTCGAATCGGTGGTATTATTCTACATTACTTGTCAGGAACCCTGCAGCAGCCGATCGCGTTGTATTAACTGCACTTGCTTGGGACGGCGGGGTTGCCCAAACTGTTTTAAAAGCTTGTTGTCTCTTGGTTTAGAGCTGGTGCGCCCTCAAAAACCGGATTTTTCCGGCGTGGCTGCGAGTGCAGCGCCCCCAAGTAAAGTATTGTAGGATGCAAGCGAGGCGAACGATCGACCCCTCAATTAAACAGGATTAAGGATGAAATCATCCCTAGGATTGATTTTTTGCCGATCGATCTGTAAATTAAAATTAGCCTCTAAACCCACCGTCCGTTCTTGAATCTAATCAGCTTGAGAGTTGACTATTCAACGGTAAAATGGCAATCTAGGAACAACACAACTCATATTTGTGTCTTTTTTTCCCAAAGCTCTCGACGTTCTCCCTCAAACACTTACACTTTTAACACACCCTTCATTGAGGAGTTGCTATGAATAGTCTATTTTCCAAGTCTACTTTTGCGTTAATAAATCTTGCAGCTTTAGCTGTTTGTTGCAGTACCATGTCAGCGAAAGCTGAAACTGGCAACTTGCCCGATGTCGCTACAACTGCAACAATCGCAGCTCAAAATATTGACCAAACTTCTGAGCCGACGGCAACTTCAGCAGTTAAACCCGACGCAGAAACAACGGCTAGTAATAAAAAAATTGATTCAATCAGTTGGAGCGAACTAACAGAAGCGGCAGAGCCAGCAGCCTCTGAACCTGCCGCCAACTTGCAAGTATCTATTGCTGCACCCGAAAAATCGGAAGCAGCAACATCTGAAATTGCTGAGACAGAAACAGCGCAAAATACATCCATTGCTGCTGAGACTCAAAAGTCGGAAGAAACCGCTAAAATTGCTGATAATGGTGTCAAAGTGCAGTCAACAGTCGAGACTGTCAAAAAGAGCGATCGACCTACCTCAATTGTTGCCCAGAGCAATAATCTTGAAGTAACAGCAACAAAGGAAGAAAAAGAAGTCCAAACAGCACAAGAATTGTTGAGCAATCCTGTCAGCACTTCCGCCTCAGCTCTGACAAACCAACCGAAAGTTGCCCAAAAACCTGCAACTGTCTCCGAAGCAACTGAAAAAGTAGCTCAAGGAACTCAAATCCGACCAGGCCGAGCAACCCGTTCTGGGCCCAGCTACATCGGCATTGGCGGCAATCTAGGTTTTGGCGGAGATTCAGCTTTAGGCGACGGTTCATTTGCGATTATTAGCAAAATCGGTTTGACGAACAATTTCTCGGTGAGACCGACTGTTTTGTTCCGCGACAACTTAGCTTTTCTAGTTCCTGTTACCTACGATTTTGTATCTCAAGAGACCGTGGAAGTCAGCGATGATTTTGTGATTACTGCTGCTCCTTATGCAGGTGCTGGCGTGCTAATTTCTACCGGTGATGACGGTACTTTTGGCTTCCTGATTTCGGGAGGTGTAGATGTGCCACTGTCGAGAAATTTTACAGCCACAGCCGGACTGAATATTGGTTTTGTAGACGGAGCTGAAGTGGGATTGTTGGTCGGTGTCGGCTATACGTTCCCGAATATTGCCCGGTAGTGTTGCTGTTTGAGCAAACGCATGACAAATAAATAAGCGCGGGGTTGGCTGTAGGAATACAGTCAACCCTTTTTGATGATGGAAAATCTGCCTATGCGATCAATGTAGGGTGCGCCATAAGCACAGAGCGGTAATGTAGGTTGCGTCATAAGCACAGAGCGCCGATAGGGATTTTTGTGAAAGATATAATGATGGTGCGATCGATCTTATATCTTGCACCATTTTCAATAAGCTTTTTATGGACGGGCTCTCCTGCCCATCCCACAATCAAATTCACTCTTTGTGGAACAGGCCGGAAAGCCTGTTCTTGAAAATGGTGCAACATATGAGATCGATCGCACTTTCTCACCAACCACCCGAAAAAACCGTGACCAAAACAGAAATCTTAGCAGCACTCAAAAATCTGACAGCAGAAGAACGCCTAGAAATCATCGAAACAGCTTCGCGGATGATGCGCGAAGAAATAGAAGAAAAAGCCCAGCGCAAAGCTGAGAGAAAACGCAGACTCAGAGCCGCAGCAGAAGCAGCGGTTCCTTTGTATGAACCAGGAGGGCCGCTGCACGATTTGTGGTCGCCCGACAGCGAACCGTATTTCGATTCAGAGGAAGAATACCTGAGCGCAGGGGTAGAAACTAATGCGTAAGGGCGAAATTTGGCTTGTCAAACTAGATCCAACGGTGGGAGATGAAATTGGCAAAACTAGACCTGTTGTGGTTGTCAGCGATGATGAATTGGGAAAGTTGCGGCTCAAAGTAATTGTTCCAATTACAGCATGGAACGATCTTTTTTCCCCGCTTGATTGGATGGTGCAGCTCGAACCGACCTCAGAAAATGGCTTAGCCAAACTCTCAGCAGCCGATACTTTTCAAGTCCGTTCCGTCTCCCAACAAAGATTTGTCCGACAACTCGGAACCCTGTCCGAGACAATTATGGAAGAAATTGCAGAAGCACTGACAATTGTTCTGGATCTAGATTGAATAACTAGGCAACAGCGTACAAATAGTGTTATTTATAGATAGATTGTATGGCGCGATGGCCTAAATGATTCCTATACAACTTACACTCAAAAATTTTCTCAGCTATCGCGAAGCTGCTTTAGACTTTCGCGGCCTGCACACCGCTTGCATTTGCGGGCCTAACGGTGCTGGCAAATCCTCCCTCTTAGAAGCCATATCCTGGGCACTTTGGGGCTGTTGTCGCAGCGATACGGAAGACGATATCATCCATATCGGCGAAACTGATGTGCGCGTTGATTTCACTTTCTCCACCGGCGGCCAAATCTACCGGGTGATTCGCAACCGCCGACGCGGACAATCGGGAAGTTTGGAATTTCAAGTAGCAACAAACCCCCCCTTCCCCCCCCTTGGTAAGGGGGGGCCACAAGAAGTGAATTCTTCCCTTGGTAAGGGGGGGCCACAAGAAGTGAATTCTTCCCTTGGTAAAGAGGAACCCGAAGAAGTAAATTCTTCTCCCCCCCTTAGTAAGGGGGGGTCGGGGGGGGTGAATTTTCGCACGCTCACAGACAAGGGGCTGAGAACAACTCAGCAAAAAATCCTCGAACACATCAAACTTGATTACGATACTTTCATCAACTCGGCGTATTTGCGACAGGGGCGAGCTGATGAATTTATGCTCAAAAAGCCGATCGAACGCAAACAAGTTTTAGCCAACCTGCTCAAGCTCGACTCCTACGACACTTTATCCGACCAAGCCAAAGATACGTCCAAACAATTTAAAGCTCAAGTCGATGTACTCAAACAGAGTTTGCTAACCGTACAAGAGCAACTGCAACAAAAAGAGACCATCGCCGCCGAACAAACTCAATTGCAGCAAGCAACCGATTTGCTTCAGCAGCAGCAGCAAGCCGACACAACCGAGTTACAGCAACTGCAACTCCAGCACCACAACCGTCAAACTTGGCAAAAACTCCTCGCCGGCCACCAGCAACAGCACTACAATATCACTCAAGAATGCCGCCGCTTGCAGCAAGAACTCAGCGCCGCCAAACAGCAGCAAAATGAGCTACAAGCCCTCTTAGTTCAAGAAAATGAAATAACAGAAGGAATTGCGTATTTCCACAGCTTGCAAGCCACAGAAGAGACTCTGGCTGGAAAATTTAAGGCAAACCAACAAGCCCAAAATCAGCGCCAGCAATTGCAAGAACAGCAGCGGCAAGAACTGAGCTTTTTGCAAAGCAAAATTCAGCAATTGCAAGCTCAATTAGATGTTTTAGAACAGGATGAAAAAGATGTTCTGGAAATTCTCAAACAGCAGCCGGAGGTTGACAAAGGACTCGCACAGTTGCAAGCAGTTCGATCGCGCCTCAACGAACTAGAGCAACTGCAACTGCAAGTTTCGCCGCTTCTACAACAGCAGCAGCAAAAGCAACAAAAGCTCGATCGCGCCCGCGCCGGTTTAACCGCCCGCTTAGAGGAAATCAACCGACAGGTGCAAGTTCAGCAGCAGCAGCGACAGCCGCAATTACAGCAGGAAATCTCGGCCATCGCCAATCAAATTTTGCAGTTGGAAAACAAGCGAGTTTATCAGCAGCGAGTCCGCGAAAAAGGTCAAGAAAGGCACGACTTTCTCGGAAACCTGCAAGCCAAAAGCCGCGACTATCAAACCAGACTCGCCGAGATCGACCAAAAACTGCAACTGCTGCGGAAACATGAAGGAGAAAAAACCGCAGGTGAAGGTAAAGCCTCGAATTTTGCGGAAAACGAGCCATCAAATTCGCATTTAATGGTGCGGGATACAAATTTTGGCAATTGTCCTTTGTGCGATCGACCTTTAGACGAACACTACTGGAATTTGGTAGTCACAAAACACCACACCCAACAGCAGGAAATCTGGAACCAACTGTGGGTTGTGCGCGAACAGTTAGCCGTCTCCGAGCGCGAAATTCAAGTCCTCAGACATGAATACCGCGAACTAGAAGAGGAATTAGCGCCCTACCAAGAATTGCGGGAACGTCGCAGTCATTTGCAAGCACAATTAGATAGCCTGAGTCAAGATGAAACTCGACTGCAGAGTATGCGTCAAGACGCGGCAGAAATAGAGCGGTTGCTACGCACAGGCGAGTATGCAGCGGAGGATTTGGGCGAACTCCAGCAAATCGAACAGCAACTGCAACAGCTCAATTACAGCGATCGCAGCCATTCCCTCGCCCGCAGCGATGAAAAGCGCTTGCGGTGGGCGGAAATTAAGCAAGCTCAAATCAAAGACGCTCAGCAGAAACTGAATAAAATTAATGCCCGTCGCCCGGATTTGCAAACTCAATTAGCCACCGTACAGCAACAGTTAGAACAGCAAAAAAACAGCTCGGAAATACAGCAGCAAATTCTATCTTTAGATAGATACATTGCGGAAATTGGCTATAATTTGGAACAGCACGAACACGTGCGGAGCGAAATGCGCCGATCGCAGTTTTGGATCGCCCGCGCCGAAAAATTGCGATCGGCAACTGTGCAGTATCCGCAAGTGCAGCAGCGGGTTAATGAAATAGCAAATTCCATCGCTGTGCGCGATCGAGATTTGCAAGCTGTCAGCGCTCAAACTTCCGCGATGAACCAGCAGTTGCAAGAACATCCCGATCCCACAGCGCGCATAAGTGCGATCGAACAGCAAATCAGTCGCCGCCGCCAGCAGCTAGACCAACATTTGGGCAGTCTCGGACGCCTCCAGCAGCAGCAGCAAAATCTGGAAACTCTGCAAGTTCAGCTAGTAGCTCAAAAAGAGCAAATGCAAGTTGCAAAACGCCAGCAGCGAGTTTATCAAGAGTTGGGTCAAGCATTTGGTAAAAACGGCATTCAAGCTTTAATGATTGAAAATGTTTTGCCTCAACTTGAAGCTGAAACAAATCAGATATTGTCGAGATTGAGCGCCAATCAATTGCACGTTCAATTTATTACTCAGCGGGCGGCTGCTTCTAAAAAAGCAACTAAATTGATTGACACTTTAGACATTTTAATTGCTGATGCTCGCGGGACTCGCGCCTACGAAACTTACTCTGGCGGTGAAGCTTTTCGGATTAATTTTGCGATTCGGCTGGCGCTGGCGAGACTGCTGTCTCAGCGGGCGGGTACGGCTTTGCAAATGTTGATTATTGATGAGGGATTTGGGACTCAGGATGCTGAAGGGTGCGATCGGCTGATTGCTGCAATTAATGCGATCGCCTCCGACTTCGCCTGCATCCTCACCGTTACCCATATGCCTCACCTGAAAGAAGCTTTTCAAGCCAGGATTGAAGTAAGCAAAACTGCTCAGGGTTCTTGCCTTAGCTTGTCAATTTAAAAGGGTTGATGAGCCGGATGGAAGGAGGAGAAGAAAAAAAGTTAAAAATCTCAGTATTTTCACCTTCTGTTTTCTTGCCGCCTTCGGTATTTTCACCTTCTGTTTTCTGGATAAGTGCCTCATGCCTTCGGTGATACTACTTACTTTCAAACAAAAAGGCAATTGTAGGCCCGTGCCCCAAACCATAATGGAATCAGTCATTGCCAATCTAAAATCTAAAATCTAAAATCTACAATGGTATTACTCCTTTCCCCGTCGGCTTTTTTGGGCTGCTGATTTTGTTAAAAAAGCTAAATTAAAAATAAAATTATAGAATAAGAATGGCTCAAGCTATTTATAATTTTCTATTGTTCTGTCCGCTCCCAAGGAGTTTGGATATTGCTACAGATGACAACAGACTCTTTCAACCTGTCTCTCCTAGAACGGGCGATCGCAGCGTCGAGCAACAGCATTCTCATCGCGGATGCTCGCAAGCCTGACATACCGATTATCTACTGCAATCCTGCTTTTGAGAAACTGACCGGTTACAGTGCCGAAGAAGTTATTGGACGCAACTGCCGATTTTTGCAGGGCCCAGATACCGATCAGGTCGAATTAAATAAACTCCGCCGCAGCTTGGAAGCGGGAACGGAAATTCAGGTAGTGCTCAAAAATTATCGCAAAGACAAAACTCCTTTTTGGAACGAATTAATGGTTTCCCCCATCTTAGACAATGAGGGAAAATTAACTCATTTTATCGGAGTTCAGAACGATATTAGCAAAAGAGTAGCAGCCGAAACTGCCAGGGAAGAAAGCGAAGAAAGATTGCGCGCGATTGCCAGTACAACTCCCGTGCCCCTGTTAATTACGCGCCTAGAAGATAGCGTCATTTTGTATGCAAATCCTGCTGTTGGTGAAAGTTTAGGTTTGAGTTATGAACAACTTGTGGGTGGAGAAAAAATTGACATCTATGCCAATATAAATGACAACATTCAACTACTAGAATTGGTCAAAAAGAATGGCTTTAGCGACCGCGAAGAAATCTGCCTCAAGAAAGCAAATGGCAGTTTTTTTTGGGTAAAAATGTCGATGCGAGCGATTAATTTTAATGGGGAAGCCGCAATTTTATCGGCATTTTACGATATTACCGCTCGCGTAGAAGCAGAAACAGCACTACGGCAAAGCGAAGCGAGGTTTCAAAAACTAGCAGCCAACGTTCCGGGAATGATTTATCAATTTCAGTTAGCAGCAGACGGCACTATGTCATTCCCCTACGTCAGTTCCGGCTGTCGCGAACTCTGGGAATTAGAACCAGAGGTACTGCAAAACTCAGCTATTCCCGCGCTCGAAATGATTCATCAAGACGATGCGCCAAGCTTCCATGAATCTGTTGCTATCTCAGCTAAAACTTTAGAGCCTTTGCGGTGGGAAGGCAGATTTGTTTTTCCGGGCGATCGGATTAAGTGGATTAGCGGGGCTTCCCGACCAGAACCGGGCGAAAAAGATAACATTATTTGGGACGGCTTGTTGATTGATATTAGCGATCGCAAACTTGCAGAATCAGCACTGCGGCAAAGCGAAGCCAGATTCCAAAAAATGGCCGCCAATGTGCCGGGAATGATTTATCAATACTTGCGGCATCCCGACGGTTCCGATGAATTCATTTATCTCAGTTCAGGCTGCTGGGAACTCTACGAATTAGATCCAGAAAAAGTTCAAGAAAATTCTGATTTAATGTGGTCAACAGTGCATCCAGAAGACCTAAAAAATTTGTTAGAATCTATCGCAATTTCCGGAAAAACTCTCAAACCTTGGATATATGAAGGGCGGATCGTAACCGGATCGGGAAAACTGAAATGGATTCGCGGCATAGCCCGCCCCGAACGGCAGCCTGGGGGCGATATACTGTGGGAGGGAGTGACAATCGACATCAGCGATCGCAAGCTAGCAGAAATCGCCCTGGGCCAGTCAAAAATCGCCCTGCAACAAGCCAATCAAGAACTTGAAAAGCGCGTCCGAGAACGCACGGAAGCCTTGGAAACATCCCAAAAAATGCTATGGTTAGTAATCAATAACATCCCTCAGTTAATCGCCTGGAAAGATCGAGATTTAGTTTACTTGGGAGGCAACAAAAATTTTGCCAAAGTCGCAGGTTTCAATCACCCCAGTGAAATCGCCGGTCTCACCGACTTCGATATGCCCTGGAAGCCGGAAGAAACAGAATTTTTTCGAGCCTGCGACCGCCGCATCATGGCAACCAACACCCCAGAATATCACATCATAGAATCCAAAATGCAAGCCGACGGCACCCAGTGCTGTCTGGATACAAATAAAATACCTTTACACGACAATTCCGGCAATGTTGTCGGCATTTTGTCTACCTTTGAAGACATCACCGATCGGCTTTCGCTAACAGCTAAAGTCCGGGCTAGCGAGGAACTATTTCGCACAATTTTTGAAGATGCACCCATCGCTATCTACTTAGCTAATTTAGATGATAACAAGTTAGTGAGAGTCAATAAAACTTACTGTGAAATGCTGGGATATACCGCAGCCGAATTGCTCGCCCAAACATTTATTGAACTTGGGCATCCCGAAGATTCTCCCAAAAATCTCCAAGTTGCTGATTCTCTTGAGCGGGGAGAAATTACTCACTATCAAATCGAACTCCGCCAGATTACCGCTACAGGTAAAATTGTTTGGGTAAATGTGACAGCTACTTTAATTCGAGACGGCGAAGGACAACCTATTTACAACTTAGGGATGATTGAAAATATAACCAATCGCAAAATTTCCGCCGCCGCACTCCAAGCTTCCGAATCTCAATTAAGAAAACAAGCCGCCCAATTGCAAGAAGCCTACGAACAACTACAAAACGCTCAAATCCAATTAGTTCAATCCGAAAAAATGTCGAGTCTCGGTCAGATGGTGGCTGGGATTGCCCACGAAATTAACAATCCCGCAACTTTTATTAACGGCAATATTTCTCACACTTATAACTATTTTCACGATTTAATTGAACTGTTAAGTCTCTACCAGGAATGCTATCCGTCCCCAGTACCTCAGATTGCTGAAAAAGTTAAGGAGTTAGAGTTGGATTTTCTGAAGGAAGATTTGCCGAAAATGCTGAATTCCATGAGAGTAGGAGTAGAAAGAATCAGTAATATTGTGTTGTCGCTGCGAAATTTTTCGAGACTGGATGAATCAGAAATGAAGTTGGTAGACCTTCATGAAGGAATTGACAGTACACTGTTAATTTTGCAGCATAGATTGCATCAAGCAAGTATAAAAAGCGGGATTGAAATCATTAAAGAATACGGAAAGATATCCAAGATATACTGTTGTGCGGGACAGTTAAACCAGGTTTTTCTCAATATTATAAGCAATGCGATCGACGCTCTAGAAAACCAACCGGAACCTCGGACGATCGTGATTCGCACCCTCATGAAAAAAGCTGGGTTGAAAAGCCACAGTAAAAGCCAGCTCAGTGATTGCGATCGCATTGTAATTTGCATCGCCGACAGTGGGCCGGGAATGAGCGAAGAGGTTCGCAAGCGGCTATTTGACCCGTTCTTCACCACCAAGCCCGTAGGGGCTGGAACCGGCTTAGGATTATCCATCAGCCATCAGATTGTGGTAGAAAAACATAAGGGAAGCCTGCGGTGCATCTCAGCGCCCGGACAGGGAGCGGAATTCTGGATTGAAATCCCCTGCTGAGCGATCGTCGATTAATCTAAAAGTTTAAATATCTAACTTTTAACTCCCAATTGCCGTCGGTGCTTGAGTTATCAGGGTTTTGAATTAACCGCACTCAGAGGCCGGAACAAATCGCACTCAGCGGTGTGCTAATCTGCTGCCCTTATTCGCTAGGCAAATATGCTGAAAAAACTACCTTTATCCTGGTCTCGCTACATTCCAGCCGGGTTGACGCTGGGTTTGGGTGTGGGACTGTCGCTTCTCACATTCGCCTTGGTTTGGGACTGGGAAGACAAGCGCCGCGACTACGAAATGCACCGCCGCATTGACGATATTTCGATCGGCATCGAACGCCAGCTCAACTCCGACTTAGATACTGTTCTCGCCCTCAGCGACTACATGAAAGCCTTCAACACCGTCGAGCGTTCCTCTTTTGCCCGGTTTGTCGCCCGTCCCCTATCCGTCCACCCCAGCCTGCAACTCCTGGCTTGGGCCCCCCGCGTCCCCCAGGACGAGCGACGCAACTACGAAACCAAAGCTAGAACCGAAACCGACCCCAGCTTCGAGATTACAGAGCGTGGCCCGCGAGGAGAACTCCGCAAGGCCCTCCAGCGTTCCGAATACTTCCCGGCTTTCTACGTCGAACCACCAGCCGGAAACGAGACAGCATTCGGCTTTGACCTCGCCTCCCACCCAGAAATCCGCGCTGCGCTCGATCGAGGACGCGATACAGGAGAAATGATTGTCACCAACTACATCGGCTTAACTCAAGGCAATTCCCCGGAACTAGGTCTTTTGGCCATAGTTCCGATTTACGAAAACAGCAGTAACCCGACTACCCTGGAATCCCGTCGCCAACTGCTACAAGGATTTGTTCTGGGCGTATTTCGAGGCAAAGATATTTTCCAAACCTCTTTAAAAGGACGCAATACCGAATACCTCAATATTTATCTCGTTAGCGAGGCTCCAGACAAGCAACAAGCAGCGTCACTGTTACCCCAAACGGCCAACCCGGTTCTCAAAAATCTCCCTGCTGAGGGCCAAATTCAGCAATTTGCGGTGCAGTTCCAATCCGCGAGCCAACAAGTGCTTCCAGTATCAGCCACTGCTGACCGATCCCTCATGCAAAACTGCCCAATTCTTGACAATCCAGGCCCGAACTATACAGCTTGCAGAAGGCGGCTGAAAATTAGCGGCCGCCAGTGGTCTATGTACGTGTCTGCAACGCCGGAAATTCGCCGGATTCGCAAGCACTGGCGCTCTTGGGGAACTCTGACGATGGGGATGCTGTGGACTCTGATTCCGGTGACATATATGCTGACATCTTTGAGTCGCACCGCCCAAATCGAAAAGCTAGCCGGAGAAAGAATTCGCCAAGCCGAACAGTTGCAGGCTGCTTACCTACAGTTGGAACTCGAACAAGCTAAATCCGAGCAACTGCTGCTCAACGTTTTGCCTGCTGCGATCGCCCTGCGTTTGAAGGATAATGAACACAATATCGCCGAAAGTTTTGCGGAAGTAACTGTGATGTTTGCCGACATTGTGGGGTTTACAGAGCTTTCGTCGAGAATTTCAGCGACGGCGGTGGTGGAAGTGCTCAACGATATTTTTTCGGCTTTTGACCACTTGGCCGATCGCCACGGTTTAGAGAAAATTAAGACTATTGGTGACGCTTACATGGTTGTCGGCGGTTTGCCTACAGCCAGAGAGGATCATGCCGAGGCCGTTGCGAACATGGCGATCGATATGCTGCACGAAATTAGGCTGCTGAGTTTAGAACATTCGGAACCTTTCAGCATTCGGATCGGGATTAGCAGTGGGCCTGTCGTTGCCGGCGTTATCGGTTTAAAAAAGTTTATTTACGACCTCTGGGGCGACACAGTAAATATTGCTTCGCGCATGGAATCCCACGGGATTACCGGCTGCATTCAAGTCACCGCCGAAACCTACGAGAGATTAAAAGATAAATATACTTTTCAGAAGCGCGGCGCCATTCAAGTTAAGGGCAAGGGATACATGGTTACTTATTTACTGACTGGGAAAAAAGATTATTGACAATCAAGCATCCGGGATACAAGCCCCCGGATTCATTCGTCCAGAAATAAAAAACCTGTATCCGATGAAACTTGCCCCCCAAATTTATCCGTGGGGTCAGTCGATTTTAGATTTTAGATTTTAGATTTACCCCACAGATAAATCTGGGATCTTGAACTAGGGTCTAAAAATTTTATCTTTCCACGACAGGAGTACGTGGCACGGTATCCGTTTTTGGGCTGGGTCAAGGCTTCTATTCT